>JAQBTZ010000036.1 GCA_027624675.1 bacterium | reverse complement strand
AAGGCAGGCTGATCATTATTTTGTGCCATTATATATCTTTATTATTATATTTTGTTTAGATCTGTTTGAAAAAATATTTAAAAACAAAAAAGCAACTTTAATATTTATTGGGTTGATTATGGTGCAGGTTATTTATTTTAAGATTTTAATTATTAATACTGACTCTAGAACATTAGCCAGTAACTGGATTATGCAACAGGTTGATAAAAAGGAGGTTAAGGTGCTGAGATATGGAGAGTATTTTCCAATATTAGATGGTGATAACATTACAATAGGTAATGTAGATGAATTTTTTTATAATGATTTAGCAGGTAAAGATTATCCTCAGTATATAATTTGGTCTAATTATAATTTGTGGCCAGATGATTTGGGCACTGAAGATTGGGAAAAGATTAAAACCAGATCAAACGAGGATGGTCAGATTATGTATTTTACAGGTTTTTTAAATTTGGGACCAAATGTTGTAGTTTTTCACCCTAATTGGTAATCTGCCATTTAAACAAAGAATTTTGTTGTCGTACCGCTACTTTCAACTACTATCAACCCGCGGGGTTGATTGTTAAGTAGTTGCAATCTTTTATAAGAGGGATATTATTTATTTAATGCCAATCAGAAAAGATCCGTTACTTACTAATGAGATTTTTCATGTATTCAATAAAACTATTGATGGAAAAGTACCCTTTGCTACTGATTATTATTCTAATGAATTTTATGAAAGGTTAGTTTATTACCGTTCCACCCAATCTATTCGTAGTTTTTCAAAATTATCAAATTTAGCAAGTGCAGATTTACAACAGGTAAAAATTGGTATTATGATTCCAGAACATTTTCAAGTTGAGATATTAAATTACAATTTAATGTCAAACCACTATCACTTATTAGTAAAACAGCTTAAAGATGATGGAATTAAAAACTTAATATCTAACACAACAAACTCATTTACAAAACATTCAAATATTAAAGAACAAAGACATGGGCAGATCTTTTTGCGAGAATTTCAAGCAGTTAGGATTGTAACTGACGAACAACTTATACATACTTCTAGATATATTGATTTGAATAATTATTCAAGTGGATTAATCAATAACATAGAAGATTTAGCTACTTTAAAATGGTCAGGATTTCCAGCATATTTAGGTTTAAGAAAAGATAAACTAGTAAATTCAGATTTTATATTAAGCATGTTTAAAGACAGCGAAGAATACAAAAACTTTGTATTTGATAGAGCAGATTACCAAAAAAGCCTAGAAACAATAAAGCATACTGAAAAGTTTAAATAGATTTCTTGTCACAACGCCACTTTCAACCCGCGGGGTTGATTGTTAATTGTGGGGCAGATTGGAAGTTGGATTTCCAATCTGCCCAGATATATAGAAGCAAAACTCATTAGTAGAAAATACTAATTATTTTAGATTCCCTGTCGTAGCAGGGAATGACGAGGGAAAGGAAATGACGGGGGTGGGGTTATCTAAACTCAATAATTATAAACCCATAGCTTCTGAGTTTTGGGATAATTTGGACTTGGGAAAATCTGTTTTTAAACAAGCTATATTTATTAACCTTTTTATTGAAATCACTTTCACGAATAACCATAATCTTATCAACATTAGTTTCAGGGATTTTATTAAATACTTTATATTGATCAATTCTTACAATTATTTTTCTTCCAAAATTTGTATAAAGAATGTTTTTATATCTTTCATCTCCATCTGGCATATAAATTACTAGATTTTGATTATTTTCTAAGCGTTTTTTTAATATTAATCCTAAATTATAGTAATCTTCATCAAACCTTTCGTGAGTTGCCCACTGTGTTTTTAAAGTAAAAAAAATTGAATAGAAGTTAAAAAGTATTGATAGACAAACAGTAAGAAACAAAATTTTATTTAGATATTTTATCTTATAATTTTGTTGAACAAAATATATTAAAAAACTAAGGGTAAGAAAGATAAAGGTAAAAGTTGGAAGTAACCTAACAGTGTAGCCTCTAAGTTCAACAGTGATTATAGCTCCTAATGTTGAGGCTATAAGGATTGATATTCCGAGTATCAGCTTTTCTAATTTTTCTTTTGTTTGATATTTACTTTTTATATACAGATAAAGAAATGTAATAAATAAGATTAGAATAAATGGGTCAACCATACCTTTAAAAGGGATTTGGTACCTATAATTATTTCTTTCATCAGTATATGAGTTAATTGTGATCTTATTTACTACAACATACGCGTTATAAAAAATTGTTTTAATAAACCATTTTTCACTGTTATGGTGCCAGATTGGGTTTGTTATTGAAATTCCTTGGCTTCGTCTAAAGTATTCATTTCTATTTTCTTTGTTTGACCAAAATTTAAGCATTGGTGAAATTACTAACAATATTATTAAACACAAAATAAAGAAAAGCTTAAAATTTAATCTTTTTTTATAAAGTAAAAACAAAAGTAGAAGAACTCCAATAGGAATAACTGCTAAAAAGCTGTAATAGCTGTAAAGCCCAAGCCCTAAAAATATTGAGTAAAAATAAAGGAATCTTTTATTTTTAGAATTAATAAATGCAATATAAAAATTTGCGATTAACATTATAAAAAATGGGACAAGTATAGTTTGAAGACTTAATCTGCTAAATGTATTATGTGTTAGTGCAAAACACAGTGGTAATGAAATAAGGAAAGCAAGTTTTGAATTTTTAAAAAGTTGCTTATTAAATAAATAATAAAATAAAACTGTAAGTGTACCTATAGTAACTGGGATTATTCTTATTGCAAAAATGCTGTTACCAAATAAGATTTCTCTTGAAAATTTTATTAAATAAATATAGATTGGATTTCGTCCTCCACTTTTCCATCCATAAAAAAATGCAGGTGGATGTTTCCAATCTGCGCTGATAGACATTAAAATCTTGTCAACTTCATCAACATGTAATCCCCAGGGGAAATTTAATATGTCATAGGATCTAAGTCCAAATGCAATAAGTATTAAGGTTAAAATATATAATATCTCAGTTTTGTTAATTTTCATTATTTATTTTTTGTAACAAATATAACTTATTTTCTTGTTTACCTAGATAAGATTTAAATGGAAATTCTTGTAATTTTATATATTGTTGATCTTCTATCTGATCACTGTCTTGCCAGGATATTCTAAGTGTTTTTTTAAGTTGATCTTGTATATCTTTGCATTCGTAATATAAATAATCTTCCCATTCGCCTGATCCTTCTATATCACAAACTGATTGGTTATATTTATTAGTTGCAAAAGTGATTATCTCGTTTCTTTTTTGATTCCAGGAGATATAATCTTTTTCAAAAATTATACTAGTTACCGCGAAAATTATTAAACAACAAGCAGTTAAGAGCAGTGCAAAATTATTGATCTTATTTTTAATTATTAAGGATACAGGAAATAAAAGTAAGAAGAACAGTAGGTAAATATATCTGTCGTATACTGCTCTAAATGCTAATGTTAAAAGAGTTATAAAAAGAAGATTAAGTGTAGTTGCAATAAATATGGTTTTGTTGGGTTTTTCCAGTTTTTTTAAAATATTGATGTTAATAAAGATGAGATATATTAATACAACAAAACTAATTACACCAATAATTAGTAAACTGGTATGTAGGGTATAGATTAAGGGATAATTTACAAACCTATCAGTAGAAGGTATTGCTGAGGGGTAAAAACCTTTAAATGTAAATACATTTTGAAGAGTAGGAAAAGTAAAATTACCTAATAGTTTTTGGATCAGTTTAATTACAAAAGGTAATGTAATTAGTGTAGGTAATAAAAATGTTTTAATTGAGAATTTAAATTTTTTATTTAAAATTATGATAGGTATAAGAGGTAAAGAGAACAATCCAATATAGACACTTGAATCAAATACTCTTTTGAAAAAGATATTAATCATGAAACTATAATCAAAAAAGTTTTTTAACGTTTCAGTTATTCCTGCTTCTGCATACTCTGCTGTTATAGAAAAGTTTTGATACCAGAAAAATGTTAGTACAGGAAGAAAAAGTATTATTAAATCTTTTTTAGTAATTTTTTTATTTGTAATTATTATTGATAGAAAAAAACTTATTGCAAAAATAAGACCAATCTGTCGAACTAAAAAAAGTAGGCTTACAGCAATAGAGGTTAGGATTACATTGGAGTAACTATTGTTTTGTAAGTATTTATAAAAACTGAATAATGCTATGGTTGCAAAAAGAATAAAGTGTATCTCTGTCATATACGAATAGCTTAGAAACCAAAAAAAGGGGTTTGAGACAAATGATAGAGCAACTAATAGACTAGCAAATTTATTTTTAGTAATACTTTTAATGAGGGAGAAAATCAAAAGTGAGCTAAGGAACGCAAAAAATATATTTAATAGTCTTAAGTTTTCAAAGGTAAAACCGAATATTTTTGTAGTAACAAACCCTGTTAATGCTTGAAGATAGAAAGTAGGTGCAGTTAGCGGGTGCAAAGTGAAATTGCCATCATAAAAATTTTTGACATTTCGAATAAATATTCCATCATCGTTTACAAGTAGATTGTATGGTTTTCCTATTGCAAATACTAAAACACAAAACACTAATACAAGGGTTATTAGGTGGAAGTGTTGGTGAATAAATTTATTAAAATTCATAAATAAACCATACATATGTTACCCTATCTATTAATTTGCCCTTGTGAACATCGTTGTAGCAAAGTGAACCATTTTCCATTGAGAAAAATTTATTAGCTCGCATAGCAATAACTTGACCCGAACTAAAACTTGTTCCGCATTGTGGATCTATGATTAAGTTTGGACTATTTTTCATTTTATAATCTTTAATAAAATTAGCATCTTGTCGCCAGTCTAAATTATCTTTAACTACATATTTATAACCATTAGATGGTCCGCCTATAAATTCGTTAAAGTATTCTAGGTAGTGTGGGTAGATTTGTATGTGAACTATTGCTAAGTATAAAGTTAAAATTATGATTACATATTTAAATATTTGTTTTGATAGGTTGCTTATACCATAAGCAATAATTAGATAGCTTGTAAGATATGCAAACAAAATATGCCTTACCCCAAGGTTTAACGTATTTAGAAATATTACAAAGAAAAAATAAAAGAATAAAGGAAAGATTGCTACATGTAAGATATACTTATGTTTTTCGTGTAGCTGTTTTTTAAAAAATGTTTTTAAGGTATACAGCAAACTGATAAAAAATAAGATCAATATTAGTCCTGGAGTTTTAATTAGGTAAAGTGTTGGGAAATAAAATTTTGTTCCATGGTCATAATATTTACCCATAAAGTAGATTGGTTTATTGTAATGCCCTTCTTGTGTGTGCCACTTTACGTAATCAAGCCCTCTTATTACCTCTCGAGGAAGTGGGGAGGGAATGTTGCCTAGAAAAGTATTATGAACAAGACTTTTTGTTGAGGATGTAACAAATTCGAAGTTTTTGAGTGGATCTGCTGTACCGCGAAATAAAAATGCTGAGTTAATTAAAAATAATATCGTTGCACCAAAAATAAGAATGTTAATTATAGATTTTTTTGACCAATTTTTAATGGTGACTATTAGTATTGAGAGTGAGATATAAATTAATGGAACAACTGCTGTATATTTAGTTAAGAAAGCAATTGTACAAAAGGTAGCCAATATAAAAACATTTTTCTTAGTTTGTGTTTGTAGAAATATATATAAATAAAGTACTGCAATAAAGCTAGTTAAAGCGCCAATAACATCTGGCGTTGCAAATCTTGAGTATGCAAGAGTTGTTGGATTAAAAAGCATTAAAACTAAGAAAATTAAGCCCATTTTATACGATTTAGTGATTTTTGTTATCAGTCTTGTTACAAAAAGGGATAGTAAAAGTACTGCAAAGATATTAATTAATCTTGCATAAAAGACAACCTGCTCTAAATTTTCACCATAGATGTTGTCGTTCATATGTGCAGGTGGAAATTTTACGACTAAGTTTTTGTTTATTATTGTGGGGATACTGAAAATGCTTTGAAGTATTGGTTGTTCGATAAATACGTAATTACTGCCAGTATTTAGGTAGTATGTACCACTTACAATGTGTGCAAGTTCGTCTATTGTTCGGGATTTATTAAGTATAGAAAAGAAAGCAGTTAATACAAATAGTGCTGAAATTAAAAATATTATTATACTTTTTTTATTTTTCTCCATAGTATTTATTTTAACTGTTTAGTCTTTCTTATGCTAGTTTGTATCAAAACTAAA
>JAQBTZ010000035.1 GCA_027624675.1 bacterium | reverse complement strand
TATGTCTATAAGAACCGTGACACTACAGACAAGGTCATTGTTGTGTTTCTGCGTCTTTTTTGGCCATTAACAATTGTTATTGCTACTGCAAACCCTCGCCGTTTTTTCATATTTATCTACGTAAACTACTAACTAACTATTTGACTTTATTTCCAAATGCACACATTTTTATGTGTATTTGGAAACGCCTTATATTCAACGAAACTTAGACACAATCTATTGTTTATTCTTTTTCAAACCTATAAATTTTATAGATGTCACCCTTGACATGTTTCACTTGTTGTATGTATAATATACAGTAAATGAAACAAGTAGCTAAACTTAAACAATTAGAAAATCTAAGTTTCTTTGACTTAGAAACACTAGGTCAAATTACTGATCTTAAAGGAAATACTTTATATAAAAATGTTTCTAGGTGGAAAGAGCAGGGAATAATTATCCAGCTAAAACGAGGGGTTTATACAACTTCAACTTTCACATCAAAACAAAATATGCAAAGCTATCTAGAATTTGTTAGCAATAAGTTGCGATATCCATCATATTTAAGTTTAGAATACGTTTTAAGTAAATATCAGGTACTGTCTGAAAGTGTGTATATTTATACATCTATTACTAAAAAATCAACAAGAACGTACTCAAATAGTTTTGGGGTGTTTTCTTATAGAAATATTAGTGATTTTTTGTTTACTGGATACAATGTAGTTAAAGAGAATAATTTTGAAATTGCTATTGCAACTAAATCAAAGGCTTTGTTTGACTATTTATACCTAAAATTCTATAGAAAATCTGAAATTAATAAAGCAATGGTTGATGAGCTTAGGTTAAACTTAGACGAATTTACAAAACAAGAAAGGTTAGAGTTTTTAGGTTTCTGTAAAAGTACAAAAATTGATAAGTTTTCTACCTTGTATAAATTAATATTTAATTAACATGATACTAAGCTATATTGAGAAAATAATTGAAGAACAACAAAGCATAGGTGCAAACCCTCTATACATTAGAAGTATGATAAAAGAGTACTTGCAAATAATAATTCTTGATTATATTTACACAACAAATGAGTTTAAATCAAACCTTATTTTTACTGGAGGAACATGCCTAAGGCATTTGTATGGAATTGACAGATTATCTGAAGATATTGATTTTGATTACCTAGATTTTGTAGATTCAGAAGAATTTGCAGAAAAATTGAACAAGTATTTTATTAGTTCACTAAAGTATTTAGACTTGAAAATTTCAATCAAACAGCAGGGAAAACAAATATTACTAAAGTTTCCAATATTAAGAGAACTTGGTTTGGCAGGGCCAAACGATTCGGAAATGTTGTATATAAAAATTGATATCTCTCCTGTAACTGGTACTAGCTATAAAGCTATAAAAACAGCAAAAAGTGCATTTGGATATAACTTTGTTGTTTTACATTACGACCTTTCAAGTTTATTTGCTGGCAAAATTTCAGCAATATTAGAGCGTAACTTATTAACAGGGGTAGATAATAAACAGACAATAAAAGGAAGGGATTTTTACGATTTATTGTGGTATTTGAAAAGTGAAAGTAAGTTGAATTTTGATTTATTAAAAGAGAGGATAGCTAAACCAGATTTAACGTTAGAGCAACTAAAAGTGCTTGTGGATGCTAAGGTCAATAGTGCTTGTACAACGTACAAGAATGATTTTAAAAATGACTTATTTCCATTTATAAGTAATCAAAATTTTATATCAGATTATGTAGATAATTATTTAGAAGAGTATAAACGATATACCGCTCGCAATGAATTTGCTTGAGTATAACTCCCTCTAAGCTGTTTTGACAACCCTTCAGGTTGCAAACCAGCATAAGAGGGGTATATGTTATTCGCACCTGAAATTTTTTAGGTATCTTTTTAATTATACCCTCTGGGGTATTGCACTCTAAGAGTACCCCAGGCGACTAACAACAGTAGTTGTAAGTCTTATGTCGCAAGCGACTAAACTCGCAAGCTCGCTAAGTCTTGTGGTATCAAAAATTTACAAAAACCTAAACAAAATATATCCTACATAAATAACAACAAACACAATCCCTTGCCAGCGATTTAGTATTTTTGTCTGTTTGTCAGGATTTCCAATAAACAAAAATCCAAAAAGTAAAAGAGAGGCAAAGATTAGCATATAAAAATCAATATACGAGCTTTTTTCAATTGTAATAGGCGAGATAACACTAGTTAGCCCTAATACCCATAAAATGTTAAAAATATTAGATCCAACTACGTTTCCAACTGCAATATCACTTTTCTTTTTTAAAGCCGCTATAACCGATGTAGCAAGCTCTGGTAGGCTGGTGCCAATTGCAACTATCGAAACTCCAATTACAGTTTCTGAGATATTAAACATCTTAGCAATTTCAACTGCTCCATCTACTACCCATTTACCTCCAAAAAACAGTGCGGTAATACCAGCTATAATAAGTATTACTGGCTTTAACAATGGTGTTTTATGGGGTGGGAAGTTTAATATATTTTTTGATTTTTTGGCTAAAGAAAAAGTGTAATACAGAAAGACTATAAAAAAGAGAATTAATATTATTCCATCTGCCTTGGTAATTAGACCTGCAGATTTTTGGTTAAAAAATTTATCACTAGCTAAAATCAGCAAGAGCAGAGCTGCAAACAGTGAAAATGGAATCTCTTTCCAGATTGTATTTTTCTGAACAACGATAGTACTAATAATTGCAGAGATACCTAAGATTAGTAATATATTTGCGATGTTTGATCCAATTACATTTCCTATGCTAATTCCACTTGCACCACTTGTACTTGCTAAGATATTAACAATTAGCTCTGGCATGCTTGTTCCAAATGCTACTATTGTTAAGCCAATAATAATATCTGAAATTCCAAATCGTTTTGCAATTGTTGTCGAGCCATCAACTAAGATATCAGCACCCTTAATTAGTAAAATAAACCCGATGAAAAATAAAATAAATATCATAATAACATTGTATAGCATTTTAGATTGAGACCAAGCGGTTTTAAAGAAAAAGTAAAAATACCTATTGCACTGTAATCATTTATGGGATATTGTGAAATTATTATGAACCAAAAATTGTCCAACCTGCTTGAGGAGGAAACAACGGAAGTTTCTTCTGAGGGTCAAAAAAAATCCGAAATCAGTACTAACTCAGAAAGTGATGCATCTGCACTTGTATCTTTCAAAAATCTGCTAATAATTTTGTTAGCATTTTTAATCCCTTTCAGCTTTTTACCGATTTTTAGTTTCCCGTATTTTGAGATGAGTAAGTTTTTGATACTGTTTGTTTCTGTGTTTTTGATGATAGTACTTTATGTTATTAATGCAGTAAGTACGGGAGTAATGACAATTAGATATAACAAACTTACTCCATTTATAGTGTTTTTGGTAATTTCTTATCTTATAACCCTTTATTATGCAGGAGATAAGACCAATGCACTATACGGAGGCCATCTGTTACCTGTTACAGGTACAATTGGATTTTTTACTTTGATAATGCTGTATTTTTTAATGTTAGATTCTGGGATTAAGTCTCAGATGAAAAACATTCTTAATGCATTTTTAGTTGGCCAAATAATAGCTACCGTGCTTTTTCTTGCATCATATTTTTTCAATAAATATATACCAATCGAAGGAATTAAAGCATTTGCATTTACTACTTCAGGAACATCAGCTTCGATGGCTGTATTATCCTCAGTTGCAGCAGTTTTGGCACTTATTATGATCTTAAGATCGGAAAAGATAATAAGTAAGATTGTGTACGCTGTGTTTTTTATCCTTACAGCTTCTGTAGTTATTATTATAAATACATTAGCAGGTTGGGTTGGATTAGCGGTTGCAGTATTATTTGTACTTTTGAGATTTGAGAAAACATTATTTAAGAAAAGTTTTGAGTACATAGCTGCTGGAGTAATTTTAGCAGTTGCAATAGGCGTAATTTCATTTATGCCAGTTACCCAGAAAGCATTAGGTATTAGTGCCTTTCCAAGAACACAAAGTATTAGTGCAACTGAAAGTTGGAGTATCATGCTTGACGAATTTAAACAGCCAAGATTCTTTCTATTTGGCTATGGTCCTTCTCAATATTTACCAATCTATACTTCTTTCAAACCATCTACTGTTCTTACAACAGATTATTGGAATCAAAGATTCTCAAGACCATATAACGAGGTTTTCTATCAGATAGCTTCGGTTGGTGTAGTTGGAGTTGGTTTGTTGGGGTTAATCGGGTTTTTAGTAATCTCAAATATGATGAAAAAACCAAGTGTTATTAACAAAGATAAATTAACATTAAGTGCAGTAATATTAGCTCTAAGCATTCCACTTTTATTTGCTAATGCTAATACTGCTTGGGTTGTTATATTGGTAATTTTGTTTAGTCTTTATTCAGTGGTTGCCTATAACACGATGGATATTGATATTAAACTTTCAACGTTAAATCCACTTAACTATTTAGTTCCTTTAGCTGTAATAGTAATATTCTCCGTTCTCTCTTACGGAACATACATAGTTTATGCATCTGAGTACTACTACACACTAGGGATTAAAAATATTAACTCTGGTGATTCTCAAAAAGGTGCTGATTATATAGTTAGCTCTGCAAATATTTTTGCTGCACGAGATGCATATCATAGAAACCTCGCTTCGTTAAATTTATTTGCTGCAAATAATGTAAATACTTCGAAAGATTTAGAAGAGGCAGAAAAATTACAAGCTTTGATAGGCAATATTAACCAGGCAATAAACGAGGCAGATGCAGCTACAAAGTTATGGCCACAAAATGCTAATAACTGGGAGACACTAGGAGATATACAATTTTCAGCTGCACAGCTTGCCAATGATAAAAATAGTCCAGAGGTTGTTGCTAACTATGTTCAGGGAGCATTAAACTCGATGTCAGTTGTCGAGGCACTGGATCCTAAAAACCCTACAGTTAAGGTAGCAATAGGAAATATCTATTTAACAATTGGGGATAATCAAAATGCATTAACTTTCTTTACAGCTGCAGCAAACCTTAAACAGGACTATGCACAAGCAAGATTTAGTAGAGGTTTAGCACTTGAGGCACTTAAGAGCTATATCCTTGCAAAGGACGAATATACAATTACTAAAAACATACTAACATCACAAGGTGTATCAGATTTGGCAGCAGTTGATGCAAAGTTAAAGGCAATTTCACCAATGGCAGATGAACAGTTAAAACAACAACAAGAGGCACAAACTAAAGCAACACAAGCAGCACAGACAGAGGATCCAAACTTTCAGGCAATACCAGAACCACAAACTGTAACAAAGCCATCAAATACTGAGCCTGCAATTGAAACGACACCTGAAACAGTTAATGTTCCTGCTGAAACAAAAGAGACACCAGCTCAATAAAGTTGGTTTAAATTAGTAATCTTATAAACAACCCCAGGGGTTTACTGGTAAACCCCTGGGGTTGTTTTGTGGGTTTAGATTTTCTTAACAATTTTACTAATCAAGATAGGTAAAAATCCACACGGAGCTAACGAGTAAGCAAGCTTGTCATTAACATGTCCGATCTGGGCAACTTGCTCTAAAACTACGTTTTTATTTTCGTCTAATGTAAATTTAGTAACCTGATTAAGCTCGATATTCATTATTTTTTCATCTTTCTTAAAATCATCAACTAACACGTCTGACCTTAGGTAAATATATTTTTCATCAGCACTTTCTCTCATCTGTTTATTAACTATTTCCTCTTGTCTTCGTCTTATTATCATCGACTCGTAATCAGTTTCGCCTGCCTTTACCTCTAATTTAACTGCATTACCTTTGCAAGTCTCAGAATCACATTCTAAGTAAAATTCGTTTGTTTCAGTATTGTGTTTAGGTGTTCCACCAACAACTGTCATAATATTTGAGTTTAGGCCACATTTTGGGCAAATTCTACGTGCAGTTTGCCTTGCATCTAGTATTTCATCGTTAAGGTCTATCTCGATTAGTAACGACTTTCTGTTTGTGGTTGCTTGTAGCTCGGCAATTAATGTATTTACAAACGGGATCTGGTCGATTGCTCTTGGTAGTCCATCAAATATTATGCTTTTTTCATCTGGGATTTTTGCAATCTCACGTCTTATTAAAAATTCGGTTATTGAGCTTGGAAGCAATTTTTTTACTGTTGATTGTTTTATTGAGTCTAAAATTTGTTCATATTGTGTAAATTCCCCGATATTCCCATGTGTTTCTAGTGTCTTTTGAATATCGTTTTTGAGATCTTTTGAGATTTCAGCTTGTACTCCTCTAACAATATCTCCAACTGAGATAACTTCAAATTCGTTATTAAAAAGTGTTTGAAGATGATGTATATAAATT
>JAQBTZ010000034.1 GCA_027624675.1 bacterium | reverse complement strand
TGCACCAGAAAAGTATTCGATTAAAAATCCGATAATTCGCTCTATAGCTCCAATTGATGATCTATGAACAACAATTGCCTCTTTATCTTGTCCATCTTGGCCAGTGTAAGTTAGTTTGAATCTTTTTGGCATTACAAAATCGTATTGTACTGTAAAAGCTGTATCCTCTTTACCTAATATGTTTTTCATCTGTACATCGATCTTTGGACCATAAAATGCAGCTTCATTTTCTGCTTCGTAATATTCTGCTTTTCTTTCTTTTAGTATCTGTCTTAAAATCTCTTCACTTTCATCCCAAGCAGCATCGTCCTTAAAGTATTTTTTATCTTCTTCTCTGTTTCCCAATGAAAGTCTGTACCAATAATTTTCTCCCATTTTTAATCCAAATGTTTGTGCAATATCTTCAATTAAATCTAATGCACTTGATATTTCTTGTTTTGCTTGATTAGGATCAGCACAAATTATATGAGCATCGGCTAAACAGAAACTCCTAACTCTAAGCAGACCTGTTAGTTCTCCTGATTTTTCGTATCTATATAACTTTGCAACTTCTGCAATACGCATTGGAAGATCTTTATAGCTTCGAGGTTCACTAAGGTATAGTTCGTAGTGATGTGGGCATGTCATTGGTCTTAGCATAAACTTCTCATCATTATCGACAATTGGAGCGTACATTGAATCTTTATAATATGGATAGTGACCTGACTTTTCGTATAGTTCAATTTTTGCAATATCAGGAGTTATTACATGCTGGTAACCTCTTTTTATCTCTTCATCAACAATATATCTTTCAAGCTCTCGTCTAACTGTTGCTCCTTTTGCAGTCCATAGTGGTAATCCTTTACCTACAACATCAGAAAAAACAAATAACCCTAAATCTTTTCCTAACTTTCTATGATCTCGTTTTTTTGCCTCTTCGACCATTTCTAAATATTGATCTAGCTCTTGCTGGCTTTCAAATGCTGTTCCATAAATCCTAGTTAACATTATATTTTTTTCATCACCGTGCCAGTATGCCCCCGCAATAGAAAGTAGTTTAAATGCTTTTATATCTTTAGTATTTTCAACGTGAGGTCCCGAGCATAAATCTACGAAACTGTTATTATCTTCAACATTTCCTGTGTAGTAAACGCTTAGTTCTTTGCCCTCGCTTACAAATTTCTCTATCCACTCTATTTTGTACGGGTTGTTTTGGAATAACTCTTTTGCATCAGATTCTGAAATAATATGTTTTGAAATTACAAGTTTGCGATCAATTATCTCTTGCATTTTTGCTTCTATTTTTGCAAAATCATTTTCTGTTATCTCGCCTTCTAATAACTCAAAGTCAAAGTAAAACCCATCGCTAGTTGCAGGTCCCATTGCCATATAAAATTTAAAACCTAGCTCTTTCATAGCTTGCATTAAAACATGTTCTGCACTATGTCTAATTTTATATAGCTGTGATCCTTCGTAATTTTTATTGTTGTTCATAATATTTTTCTAAATTAATTACAAAAAAAAAAGACCTTTTATATAAACTCGGGAGTTCGTATTGTACGAACGGTTCCATCCCAATTGTCTATAAAAGACCTCTTAATTATGGTTATTGGTTACCAACCTTACTTATCTAGTATTTAAGTGGTATTCGGATAAAGTCTTTAGAAACTTACAGCTAATGTTTCTTTCTCTATAAAAGGCTTTTATCTTACTCTCTTAAATTAAGTAAATTTAATTAACATAATATTAATCCTACTTTATAGCAATGTCAAACATAATTTGTTAAGATTTGGGTAAATGCTTACAATTTACATTACATCTACAGTCATTTTTACAATGTTTTTGTCCGCAACTGTAAAATATTTGGCTAAGATTATTAAGAAAAAACGATTTTCAACAAAGGAGTTAGTTTTTACTTACCTGTGGGCATCTGGTGCTCCATCAAATCATACTGCAATTATGTTTAGTACCTTAACCCAGATGATCTTATTTTTCGGTTTAGATAGTCCTATTGTACTTATTACTTTATTATTTATGAGCTATGAAATTTACAGAATATTAAATCAGCGTAAAGGTTATGAGGCTTTTGAAGCTTTGTTTGGAAAAATTTTGGATAAAAAAGCTAATGAGCAGGATTTTTATAAACTGAAAGATATGCTAGGACACAGTATTTTTGATATTGTAATGGGAGCTTTACTTGGTACGTTTATTGGAGTTGTAGCTTATCATTATTATGGAAATTCTATCAAACCCCTTATTGTTAATTAAGCCTAAAGGTATAACTAGTTTTTCAGCAATAAATGAGTTAAAGAAAATTTTGCCAAAAAAAACTAAGATAGGACATGCAGGTACACTTGACCCTATGGCTACAGGGCTTTTAATTGTTTTAATTGGTCGAGAACAAACAAAGTTGCAGAGTGACTTTTTGACTTTAGATAAAAAATATATTGCAGAGATTACTTTTGGTGTTTCTTCTAATACCTACGATATTGATTCTAACTCGGTACTATCTTACTCAACAAATTTTAAAGATCTAAGAAATTTAAAGCTAGAAGATATTACAAAAGTTTTAGAAGATAATTTTAAAGGCGAGATTAATCAGATAGTACCTGCATATTCTGCAGTTAAAGTTAGGGGCAATAAAATGTATCAATATGCTCGCAAGGGAGAAAGTGTAAGCTTACCGGTAAAAAAAGTTAATATTTATAATTTTAAGATTATTAGTTTTGAAAATAATTATAGCCAACAAACTGATGATTTAAGTTTATTGCCAAAGCTTACTATCGAGTTTGTAGTTTCAAAAGGTACTTACATTAGGTCAATTGCAAATGATTTAGGAGGTTTATTGGGGGTTGGCGGGGTATTATCTGGTTTAGAAAGAACTGCAATTGGAAAATACAATGTTAAAGATGCAATTAATATTGAAAAAGCTAAGGAATTATTAGTTACTAAATTTACTTAAAATCAACTTTCCAAACAATTTCTGGTGTTGGAATATCGCGATCAATCTCATTAACAAGGTTCATTTCTGCTTTAAGTTTAGAATTTTGATCTCTAAAGAATTTTAAAACAGGATCTTCAATCTGATTTAGTGTTTCACCATTCCCTGTTGTATTTGTATTTTGAGTAAAGGGGTTAAGGTTAACTGGAATTTGATTTACCCTCCAAGTTGAAACTACAGAAGCTACAATAGTTAGAATCACAAATACCCCTAAAACTGCAAGTAAAAGATAAATTTTATTTGAAACGATTTTTTTTAACATTATTAGTTGTTTACCTGTATCACTATTTCATCAATATTGTTTATTACTGTTTTTAGTAACTCCTGCGAATCATCAATTGCTTTTTGAGTTTTTCCTATACTTGATTTATCGTCATAATCTTTCTTTTTATCTGTATTGATAAAGCTATCTAATATCTGTTCTAAGTTAGAAGTTGCAAGTTCAATATTTTTCTGGCTTTTAGTTAATGTGCTTAGAGTTTGTTGATACCATACATTAATTGTAGATTTTTTAGTTTGTGAATAATCTTCGGCAAGTCTTGAGATATCATTACTAATATCATTTGCACCGTTTTGAATATCTATTGTTTTTTCAGTCTCAATGAAAAGTAATATTAACTTTATTTTTGGAGCAGTAGTTGCTTTATAGTATAAGTCAACCTCAGTTGAAATATTATTAAGATCAGAAAGTGCAGTAATTGTAGCAGTTTTGTTTAATAAGTTTTTATAATATACCTGTTCGTCAGAAATTAACTTAAATATCATATCTTGCTGTTTACTATCAAAGTTTTTAAAGTTACGAACTTGATAGTTAATAATGTCTAAGTAGTTTAGCGTGCTTGTTGCACCGGCATTTAAAAATGATTTAGCAGCACCTGCCGCTAATGTTTGTGCTGAAAGTGTTCCAAATGATTCGTATTTAGATTTAGCAGTTTCGTATGCACCTCTTTGATCTTGGTATATTGAAAAATTAGATAGATATGTTCTTTTTAGGCTTAGATATTCTGATTGAGCATTAACAGTTTTTATGCTTATAGCTATTACACTTATACAAATTAAAGAAAATATGAATTTATATTTCATAAGTAGATATCTCTCTCATCTCTTTTTTAATATTTATAACCTTAAATAATTTTAACAGATATACTAAAATTGTAATTAAGAATGATGAAAGTAATATAGATAAGTTAATAACAACCTGGTAGTTAATAAATGCAATTAGTGCTGCAATTAATGGTAGAAATTGTTGGTAAGGGGTTAGTAAAGTTTTTAACTCGCTTTTAATAATATCAGTTGGAGATGGAGTTGCGAGTAACTCGTCTAAAGACAACATCTGGCTTTTTTCAAACCCTCCAATTTCATTAATACTAATAGCTTTTTCTAATTGATTTATATCTAGTCCAAATAAGTTAGTTGGTATTAAATTTTGGGCTTGAGTAATAAATTGCTTTTGTGGTAATAAAGTTTTTTCTACCTCTTTTGTTACAGCCTCAGTAATTGGAGCTAACATATCATTAATATTTCCTATCCATGTATCAAACCCTATAAAGCTTACTTGTGTATAGAAAATAAAAGTTAGTGAAAAGTTTAATAACAAGGTAGTAAGTTTAAAGCTTGATGAAATTTGTTCACGTAGATTTGGCACAATATATTTTTGAGTTTTATTTTTTAGTATTAGGCCTGATAGAAAAAAAGTAACAAACGATGCAAACGTAGCAATTAATGTTTGATCAATACTAAGATTGACCAGTAAAATAGGGGCGGTTAATAATAGTGATATGATTGCAAGTTCGTACGTTCTTTTTAAGAAATATAAAGCTATTCCGGCAAACGAAAGTGAAATTGAAAAGAAGATTAATAGTTTTAACAACTCTTTTATATTAAAAAGTATGTTTAAATTTTCTGCATTGTTTAAAACCTGATTAAATATGAGGTAATTAGTAGTAATTGCAGGAATAATAATTAAGTAAAAAACTATATGCTTTGGGGTAAAGTATTTATTAATGCTTTGAGTTGTTTTTTCCATTTTATGTTTAAGTTTTTTGGCGTAAGCCATGAACCCAACGTGGTTTGGCAGTAAACCACAAAGGGTATACTGCATGAACTTCGTAATGTGTTCAAGTCTTACTGGCGTAAGCCATGAACCCAACGTGGTTCATGGTGGTCGGTACAAGACTCGAACTTGTGACCTCTGCAATGTCAATGCAACGCTCTAACCAGCTGAGCTAACCGACCCCTAGGCTAGTATTTAGTATAATGTATCTAGTATAAATTTAGAATCAAGCTTAGTCTTTATATTTCAGTATTTTATCAACTATTCCATATTCTAATGCCTCTTGTGCGCTCATGTAATAGTCTCGGTCTGCATCTTTCTCGATTTTCTCAATAGTTGTTCCTGTATCTATTGAAAGTCTTTTATATAGCTGATTTTTAAGTCTAATTATCTCTTTTGCCTGTATCTCAATATCAGTTGCTTGTCCACCTGCACCTCCTGGAGAGTGTGGTTGGTGGATTAATACCATAGAGTGTGGCAAAGTCATTCTTTTACCCTTTGCACCACCTGCAAGTAAAACCGAACCCATCGAGGCTGCCATTCCTACACATATTGTGCTGACATTACAAGATAAATGTTTCATTGTATCGTAAATCGCCATACCATCGTAAATAGAACCTCCAGGCGAGTTGATATACATATATATATCTTTATCTTTGCTTTCTGCCTGTAAAAAAAGTAATTGAGCAATTACAGTGTTTGCAACTGCAGAGTTTATTCCGCCTTGCAAAAAGATAATCCTATCTTTTAGTAGTCTTGAGTAAATATCAAATGCTCGCTCCCCTCTTCCATCTTGTTCTATTACTGTCGGAATTAATTGATTATTCATGGTACATTTCTTCTATTTTATCTAATACTTTTCTTGTAAAAATTACTCCTTCAATATACCACCTATTCTTAGGCTTTTCTAGTTCTTTTTTTGTATTTTCATCAGGTGCATTATTAATCTCATTATCAATTTCTGCGTCTTCAACCTTAATTTCTAGCTTTTGTCCTAGCGCGTTTAATACAAATTCAGATTTAAGGTTTTGTTCTGCAATTTTAAAGTACTCCTCTCTAATATCCTCAACTTTTTTATTTTGAGACTTTAGAAAACTTTCTACAGTAATGTTCATTCTTTCTAGGCTTTGTGAAAGTTTAGTAAGCATACGGCCGGTTTCTTGCTCAATTAAAAGTTCAGCAAGTTTAACATCAGATCCATTTACAAGCTCTTGTAACAATCCCCCTCTTAATTGTTGAGTTTTTTCCTCAGCAGATAATTCTACAGGCTTTTCGTCCTTTTTTAGGTCTTTTGCAACTGGCTTTTTGTATCCCTTTATATTTTTTTTGTAATCATTTAATTTTATCTCAGGTT
>JAQBTZ010000033.1 GCA_027624675.1 bacterium | reverse complement strand
AATTGGCTAGATAGTCAGGTATTAATTGCAAAAAAGTATAACCTCCCACTAATTTTACATAGTCGTGATACAACATTAGAAATGCTAGAAAAAATAAAGGAATTAAATAATGAGGTTAGATTTGTTTGGCATTGTTTTACTGAAAATTTAGAAGTTGCAAACCAGATAATAGATAATGGTGGGTATATCTCGTTTACTGGCATAATAACCTATAAAAGTGCAGTAGAGATTGAATCTGTAATAAAGCAGGTACCAGCAGATAAATATATGATAGAAACAGATGGCCCATTTTTAATCCCAGAACCACTTAGAAAACAAGGGTTAAAGCCAAATATGCCTTGGTATGTGAAATATGTTGCTGAAAAAATAGCATTAGTAAGAGGAGAAAGTGTTGATACGGTATTATCCCAGACTGATAAAAATTCTAAAACTTTTTTTCAAATTTAATAAAAATGTTGGAGTAAAGCCAAAAACAAGGTAAAATATACAAATGCAAATAAAGAATGAAAAAAGATTAGGTAGAATAATCGATATTTGTGCAGGGGGTATAAACTGGTTTATTATCCTGTTATTACTTCTTAGTGCCAGGTATTTCCCAATTGTCGTATCAGGTATTGTTACTTTATATGTAATTTACTGGGTATATCAAAGTATTATTGTTGCAAAACATTCATCGCAAGCTATTAGAAAGATTGGTATCTCAATGAAAACTGATTGGCTAAATAAATTAAAAGAGGAACATGGTGATGGGTATAGAAAGATTTATCAAGCAATATTAATTCCATTTGCAAATGAAAGTATCGATATTATTGATCAAACAGTTGAGAAAATTGCAAATGCAAACTATCCACAACAACAAAAAATATTAGCTTTAGCTCCAGAGATGAAAATTGAAAGTGGTCTTGCTTTAGCAAATAAATTACAAGAAAAATATAAGGACAGATTTTTTAAAATATATGTATTTCCCCACACATTAGTAGAGGGAGAGATTGTAGGTAAAGCAAGTAATCAAAATAATGGTGCAAAGCAATTATATAAAGAATTGATTACTGCAAGTATTGATCCAAAAAATGTTGTAATTACATCATTAGATAGTGATATGTTGATAGATAAGGGGTACTTAAGTCTGTTGACATATAAATTTTTAGAGGCAAAAGAAGATAGATTTACAAAGATTTTTCAACCCATCCCAATGAACTTAACTGGAATGTGGGAAACAGCGGCCCCGGCACATATGATCTCAAGCTTTGGTGTGCAGTGGTTTTTAAGTTTAGTACATAGACCATTTGATTTTGTAAACTTTGCGGTTTATGCAAGTTGCTTACAAAGTGTACACGAAGCAGGGTACTGGGCACCTGATATTATTCCAGAGGATGAAAGATTTTATTGGCAGATGTATTTTCATACAAAAGGTAAGGTAGAGGTTGTTCCTTTGTTTTTACCTATATTTGGCTCAGTAATTATAACTACAAATTATAGAAAAACATTATTAGCACAGTATGATCAGATTAGAAGATGGGCGTGGGGTGTATCTGAAACAAGGTATGTAGTTATAAATATGTTAAAAGACACTGCAATACCTTGGTCTAATAAATTTATAAAGCTATTTATAAAAGTAAGAAAAAATGTTGAATGGGTAATGTTGCCTATAATACTTGGTATTGGCAACTTTTTACCAGAATGGTTAAATAAAGACTATAATCAAAGTACAATTGCATTTAATATCCCAATCTTAACAAGCCGAATGCTTACGTTAACTCTGTTTTCATTTGTGGTACTTTTTATCCTAATTCAAAAATTATCTCCAAAGAAACCACAAAAATGGAAATTTTATAACTCAGTTTTGCATTATTCAAAGTGGGTGATATTCCCATTGGTATCTGTAATTTTTGGAAGTATTCCCGCCTTAGATGCCCAGACTAGATTGCTTTTTGGAAAAACAATTCGTTATAAAACTGCACCTAAAACATCTTAAAAATGGAAATTAAAAGTTTCATTGAACAATTTTATACATTATGGACACAGGATTATTGGAGGGATGAACTGTTTACTATTTTTGTATCTAGAAACAGTTATTACGATATAATATTATTAACTGCTAAAGATTTTAATCCGCCACTTTTTTATTTTCTAACAAAGGTTGTAAGTGATAGCTTTAAGGATTCACCATTTTATTTAAGACAAATTCCACTTTTCTTTCATATATTAAGTAGTTTGGTTTCGTATAAGTTAGCTAGGTTATTTGTATCAAAACTACCTGCATTTCTATTTGCTATATTAGTTTTAACCAATACTTTTTTAGTTTTTTATTCGTTCGAGCTAAGACCTTATTCTGCAATGGTGTTTCTAGCAATTTTGTCTGTTTACTTTTTCTTTTCAAAAAATAAGGTAGGTTTTGTAATTTCAAATGTTTTAGGCCTATACACCCATACCTATTACTTAATATTTTATCTAATGTTTTTTGTATTTCAGAAGTTAAAGATAGTACAAAAATACAAAATTGAGATATTGTTTGTTAATGTTTCAACCCTTTTTTCAGATCTAAAACCTATAATTTTGAAACGCTATTTATTATTACCTTTAATATTTTATTTGCCTTGGGTACCAGTATTAATAGCTCAAACTATTAGTAAAAATAAAGGTTTTTGGTTAGAAAAGGTAAGTATATTTGAATTATTTAGCTCAGTGTTTACATACTTAGGAGGGTTTAATTATATTCCAGTCATTTTGACTATAGTAATCTTAGTTATTTATCTAGCAATATTTAGGTTAGGATTTAATAAAATAAAGTCAGAAATTTCAAAAATTTCATTAGTTTTTGGATTTTTCCCGATAGTGATCTCTGTTTTAGTATCATTATTTACACCGGTATTTACAGTTAGGTACTTAATATTTACTGTGCCATTTCTTTTATTGTTTTTTGTAGGGTTAATAGATAATCAACAAAAAAATGTTAAAGCAGTTTTGATGTTTTTGGTCTTAATATTAATAATGATTTATAGCTACGTAGACTATTTCTCCTTTAATAATCCCACAAACTATAGATATGGGTATTTAGCATACGAGGTGTTAAGTGAAACAGATATCAAACCAGAACAAATTATTACAAACTTACCAATCCACTATTTTGGGATTAAATATTACTTTGAAAGGGAAGGGATAAAATCAGGAAACGTAAAATACTTTAATTTAAATAAAACATTTCCTCATTTTATTGGAGATGTGGTAATTGATAAAGATGAATTAATAGATACATACCCTAAACAAAAAAGCTATATCTACCTTGGTAAAGAAGATTTTTAGATAACCTCAGGTGTTTCTGGTTTATTTGTTTTAACTGTTGTAATTAGTAATCCAAAAACTACAGTAAAACCAATAATAAGTCCTAGCCAAGGTAACCATTTAATCTTTTCAGTTAGTCGACTTTCTTCTGTATCACAGTGGTCACCAACTCCATCACCATCAGTATCAATCTGGTTTTTGTTTGGTTGATCAGGGCAGTTATCTATTGAGTTTGAGATTGTGTCGTTATCAAAATCTTCACATGCGTCGCCAATTTTATTTGTATTTATGTCGTCTTGGGTTGGGTTTGAAAGATAGATGCAGTTATCAACAGAATTGAAAATTCCATCAAGATCATAGTCTGATTCTTTGTTAATGTTATTACTATAAATGAAAGGTTGTTGTATAGATTTTACTTCAGAGGCATTAGCTAAGTTCCCCTTTTCAGACATGTTTATATTTACATAGCTGGTTGGTTCGGAATATACAAGATATTCTTTTCCAGGTCTTGCCAGAAATCTTAAATAATTTTTGGTGGTTTTAGTTGTTGTGATAAAGCCCATCTCATTAACCCTAAGAGGTTGGCTAAATGTCATATTTACTTTCCAGTACTGAGAGGATGTTGTTGGGAATTTTATCGTATTTGATGCCACCTGCTCTTTTACCAGAGTAGTTATCAAATTATAATTTTCATCGACTTTTTCAATAGTGATATTTATAGGAGAACGGCTGTTTATGTCTAAATTATAGAAAAAAGAGTTAGAGCTAATAGGTTCGGTATAAATTAATTTCCAACTTACACTTGTTTTTGTTTGATCTGAGTTAATTTCGTAGTCAACATAGGTGTTTGGATTGTTGTCATCTAGGTTTCCCTCATTAATTTTATTTGCATCGCTATAAACACTGTATCCTGTTGGAATATCTCTATTAATAATTTCATATGGTTGAAATTGATTATTGTCTTGTTCTATGATCAAATATTGATCGTTAGGCTTTTGTGAATAGACTAAGGGCATCTCGATTACCGTGGGGATAGTTATGTCAGAGGTAATTTCCTGGTATTTTGAAAAACTATTTGTTGTAGGTTGTATAGGTGTTTCTAGGGCAAAAGTATAAGTACTGCTTATAAAAAGTAATGTAGCAAATGTAAGAAATATTGTAGAACTAATTAACGTTAACTTTTTCATGTGTTATGTTTCTTGGTATTAATACAGACCCCATTAGTAAAAGTCCTGTGCCTAAAAATGTTACGGTTCTCCAACCAAGTTGCATGTCCCAGACATCTACAAACAATAACCTAAGCGTTACAAATACAATTACTCCAAGTCCAAATCTATTTAAATACTTATTGTTATTAATTTGTCCTTTAATATTTGTTACAAGACCAATAAATGTGTATAAAATTAATGTAACTGTGCGAGCAATATTTACAGTTTCAATTAACGAATTAATCATCAGCCATACTAAGATTAAGCTATAAATACCGCCAACTATTACTAACACTTTTCCAATTGCTTTTTTTCCTTCATCATCTATAAATGTTTTAATCTGGTTATAGCCTAATATAAATAGAGTTGCAGTGTATAGGATTAATACAAGTAAATCCTGGTGAAATATACCTGTACTCCAACTTATTGAAGTAATTGATTCAATAGATAATAGTCCGGGTAAAATTAAATATAACAACATTCTGAAGCCTAATGACCTGTTTAATAACTTGCTTGAAATAACAGGTAAAATTAGAGCCTGAATAGTAAGTGCAATAGTTAATGTTGGTCCGCTAAACTCAAAACTTGTAGCTGCTATTAATAATAGTAAAGAGGTTCCAAAATACGTAAAAACAATATTCTGTATTTTAGTTATCTTAAAAATATAATATGATGCGAGCATAAATATAACTGCAACTATCAAAGTTACTTCACCCCTTAAATATGTAGGTATTAGACCTGTAATCCAACCTAAAGTAAATAGTCCGATCAATAACCCCGTAACAAGATTAGTCTGTTGTACAACCTTAGTTTTAATTATTAGTAAAACTTCTGAGGTAAAGTAAAGCGTTGTAAAAGTTATAGCAAAAAACTTTAGTTGAATAAGTTCGCTAGGTAAAAGGTTAGTAAAACTTGAACCTGCAAAAAATTGAATAGAGTACATGCTAGTTAATAACAATGAAAGGATAACTAAAAATCTCCAGTTTTTATAATAAGTAACCCACAAAATTCCAATATTTAAACTTAACAAATAACTAAAAAGTCCAAAGATATTTGGATCAGTATTTCCAGTTAATAAAGGGGCAATAGTACCGGATATTAAAGCAATAATTGTTAGTGGTTTGTCGTTATGAACAACACTAGCTACTCCACAAAATACAGTAACGATAGTCGACAATAATAAAGCCAAAACTGGAGGAAACATTGAATATAACGATTGTGCACTATATATAGTTATAAGTGAAATAGATGCTCCAACTGCAATAATTACAAGTCCTTGATTTTTATATCTAATAATCCTTTTGTTTCCACTTACCATTATAAGTACCCCTGCAAGTAGACCTAGTGTGATTCGACCAACTGGACCAATCCAGTTATTTAAAAACGCATAAGATACTAACCATGCAAAACCGAGTAATATAAAAACTCCACCAATTTTCAGCAACCAGTCTTCTTTTAGCCAATTAATAAATTGATCAAACGATAAATTATCTTCGTTTTTGGGTTTGGTGAAAGTTGAAGTATTGATTTGGTTTGTTTGGACTGCAGGGTTTTTTATATAAATAAAATCTTTATTGGGTTTAATATCTTGGTTTGAAGATTTTAGTGGTTCATTTACAAGTTTCTTTGTTTCAAACTGTTTTAATTTAGAATCAATTAAATCAATTCTATTTTTAAAATATAGACTAATAATAAAGATCAATACTAATAAGAAAAATGTAGACATCTATTTAATTATATATTTAAACTTTGGCTTGGTCGAGGGTGTATTTGAGTAGTGATACTTTGTTGTGGTTAAGGTATAATAGTTAAACAAATATGGAGGGATCGCATAGTGGTCTAGTGCAGCGGTTTGCTAAACCGCGCCGCTTCGGTGGCTCGTGGGTTCAAATCCCACTCCCTCCGCCATATTTGTTTCTACTCTCTTCGTTCGTAGACAAATATGGCGGTGTCTGTTTGAAAATATCCGAACGGAACTCTCTGGGCTCGGCGGGCGGAATT
>JAQBTZ010000032.1 GCA_027624675.1 bacterium | reverse complement strand
TTTAGGACATTAAAAAACTTAGCAGATCAAGGTAAATTAAGAGATATTGAAGTTTTTCAATTTTTAGGACTAGCAGATACTAAAGGTTTAAATTCACAATACCAAGGATTAATTGGAAGACTATCAAAATTTTCTGGACAAGCTCACAACTTTATACGGGTATGGAGTGGAAAAATGTGGAAACTCCCTGGACTTAATAAATTATTCCCAATCTGGTCAAAATACAAAAAGGGAAATCTTTTCTTTAATAGCCCTTTGGCAATGAAATTAGGAGCATCACTTGGTAAGTTACTAGGTGGGGCGGTGGCTGGCCCGCTTGGTGCAATACTTGGGTATTTAATTGAAGATCTTTTACACAAATTTATACATAATATATGGGCGGGATTAACTGGGGGGCACCCGCATGCGCTTATTGGAGATAATACCAAAAAAATGTTTATTATTGGTTGTGGAACAGTTTTAGCAATTATTGCACTGCCAATATTTATTATCATTATTATACTAGGAGGGGCATTTGCTTGGCTTGGAGGTGGTAGTAACGAATCAGGAGAGATATTTGTTAATCAAGATGTTGTGGTTAATGTCCGCAACCTAGATAACCCAATCTCGACAATTGCAAACAACCTTACATCAGCACAAGATACAAAGTTTGATATAACAATTAAAAATAATCTTGATAAAGAAATTAATGTTTGGGGTGTAACCATTTCAGAATACACTGAGGATAATTATTGGAAAGATATAAAAACAATGGTTTACCCAAAAACAATTTTTGATACATTTGATGATAAAGATAATTTTACAATTAGTGCAAATGGTGAATATACAAAACAAATCACACTCCCTTTTTATAATGCTGTTAGAAATAATGAAGATGGTAGGGTAATAAATTTACATATTAATGTCTCGTATACACAAACTGATGGGGGTGCAGGAAATACCTCTGGTAGTGGATCATTGATATTAGGAAAGGTTGATCAGCCAATAGGTACACCCGCGCCAATTGACTCTATCGATGGCATAGGATTTAGGATTACACAATGCTTTGGACATATTGATCCAGAAACAAGAGTCAAACATGCTGGTCTAGATATTGGTACACCAGAAGGACAACCCTTAACTGCGACATTATCTGGAGTCGTGACTGTATGTAATATGCATAACAATATACTTGATAGAACCAAACCTGGGTGTCCTCATCAGAAATTCATGGTTGAAAAAATTGAGTATTCGGCATATGGAAACATGGTGATAGTTACAAATGGAATATATACAATTCGTTATGCCCACCTTAGGGATATACTCCAGGGTCCTAGTACCCCCTCTCATATTACAGATGGTGTTATAGTTAATGTAGGAGATGTAATTGCATATTCTGGTGACACAGGTAATTCTTCAGGGCCACATGTTCACTACGAAGTAAGACTAGGTAACTTTGCAGGGTCAGTAATAGAACCGTTGCAATTTGCCTCGTTTAATCCTTGTAAATAATATGAAACCAAAAACATTTTTTATCATAATAATAATTTTCGCTTTAGCTTACTTACTTTATTGGTTTGCAACTAGACCTGAAAAAAAGTTTGGTGAGATTACTGTTGAAAACAGCAAATACACTACAGAGATTAAAAAAACTCCTAAATTAGTTTTTCAGACCAACACAAACGTGTTTGGTAAAAATCTACCTGTTTATAAAATTGAGAAAAAACTACAAGGCAAACTTTCATCTGACCAGGCAAAAGACATTGCAAATATCGTAAATGTTACAGAAAACGAATCAACTGTCGATTTGGGAAATACTAAAATTTTTATTTTTAAAAAAGAAAACACAAGTTTAGGTGTATCTGATTATGGATTTGTTCAGTATTATTTAACTGAAAATATAGTAAAGAAATCTTATGATAAAAAAGCTATTGTTGAGTTAATTACTAACTCGGGATTAAACAAAGTTGTACCACTACCAGAAAACTATGTTGTAAATATTAGTGATGTTGAGGCAGATGGTGCAACATCAGATTTAGCACAATATCTTAAGGTTTTCTCAATTATACCAATGGTAGATAAAACTTTTAGCTATCGCGATACACTTGCTCAAAGCTTATACTACGGAAGTATTAAACCAATAGTAGTTGACAATGCTATTACGGGCTATTCTATTGAAATAAGTACATGGTACAGCTTGGTTTTTGATATTTTGGGAAGCTCTACTTATAACACCATATCGCTTGATGAAACTTTAAAACTATTACAAGATAAATCAGATAAAATATTTGTTGAGATAGACTCTAAAGAGGTTTATAACCCAATAATTGATACTAACAGCTTAAATATCTCAAAGGTTGAGATTATATATTTTGTTCAGGATAAACTATTAATTCCTTATTTTCACTTTGAGGGGCAAAACGAGTTTAACCAAAACGATAGCGGTGTAGTTAATATTTATGTTCCTGCTATTTAATTGCTTACTGCGTTTATAAACTCTGTCCCTATTGTTTTTATCTCTGCAATTTGAGTATCGTTTAGGGTATCTGTTTTATCTTTCTTAACTATATATATAGTATTTAGTATCTGGTCGTTATTGCTTGTTTCCTCGCCTTGTAACCCTACTAAAAATGCCTCTGTTGGAAACGTATTAACATCATCTACAGTTTCAACAACTTTGTTTACCTCAACACTACTGCCTATTACAGTATTAATGTAACTTGTATATCCCTTACCTCCTTTTGGATCTTGCACAACACTAGAACCATAACCACCAGTAACTGCAAATACGTTATATCCACTTGGTTCGATTAGTAAAATTTTTGGTGTGGTTAAACCAAAGCTGTTTATAGTATCCCCAGACCAATCAGTTACAGTATTACTTAATGGATTATTTATGCCTTCTTTCTTTCCAAAAAAGCTTATCTGTTTTGCTTGATCAAGCGCTATAACTTGCCCTGTTTTATTTATCTGGGTATCTAACAACTGTAATGTGTTTGACCATATCTTGCCAACTGGGCTGATAATCGAGGCTGTCAAATTTTTATTACTAAATCCATTTTCAGAAAATGAATCTATAATTTTTGCTTGTCTAAACACAACACCACTTGGATAAATATAGTAATATTCTACAACTTTATATTGTCTGTTTGTGCCTGCATTAGTACTATCTGTAACATAGTAAATCCACTCTATAACTACCTCATCTGGCTTGTTTTTTAATATGTTTACAACCGAGTTTTCTCCAAGCCTACCATACTGATTAACTAAATTAATATGTGGTAAATTTCCATCTAAATACCCAAAGCTAACCCCCATTGTTGTAAATTTGTTATTACTTGTATTTAGGTATGGTAACTGAAAAAATGGTACGTTTGCCCTTTCTTTCCAAAATATTAACTCTTGATCTTGTACCTTACTTTTAGTTGTACTGCTTCGCCAGATCACCTTTACAGCCGTGTTTGGATTACCCTGCGCATGAGGAGGAGCTGGACTAAACTTTCCTAAATAATCACCAAAATTATAATCAAAAACTGTAGTTGCATAAACCTCTACACCACTATTTGTTGTTATACTTGTTGGAATTTTTGGTTTTTCAATTATTGTATCTAACTCACAATTTCCATTTGTATACCCACCTGTAAATGTTGCCTCTGCTTTATTAGTGTAATATCCAACTCTACCACTTGCAAACTGACTATCTAATAAATCAGCCTGAATAGATACACCTATACCTGTAACTTGTACACTATGTTTTCCTTTTTCAATACTTGTATTAATAACAACCCTATAACTTTTATCATACTTAAGGTCTGCAGACACAAATCCAGCAATTTTCATACTTGCTAAGTTATATTCGTTTGCCCCATCATTTATATATAGATAAAGTCCTTTTGGCTCAGTAAATTTTAGCACTGCTAAATACCCCTTAGGGTTAGCTGCATTTTCAAGTAATCCATTAAAAAACACCCCTGCATACTCTCCACTTTGGGCGGTAATATTTACCTGTATCTTTCCGCTTTCTAAAGAACATAAATCACTAGGAAAATATGTGGAATTTTCAGCTTTATTATTAATCTGTGCAACACCATTACCTCCAAATACCCAGTCTTTTTCATCTCCAACTACTACCCCTGGTCGATTAGGTGGCACAGGTATATTAGGATTAACTGGATCAATACTTGGTGATTGATTACCTTTTTTATTAATATTTAATAGTTCATTTTGTACCCAGTCGGTTAAGGCAATTACATGACCTATCTGCTTAGGAAATACCCATCATCTTTATACTCAACCGAGTCGACTAACTTTCCACCAGGAGTACCTGTTGTAGAGTCACAATACCTTACTGCTGTACTTGTTACCCCTGTTAAAATTGGATTACCGGTTTTATTAAATTCGGGCTCTATACCTTCGATTGCAAATATATTATTCATTACACCACCTTTTCCA
This sequence comes from bacterium, assembly GCA_027624675.1. Classification (GTDB taxonomy): domain Bacteria; phylum Patescibacteriota; class WWE3; order 2-01-FULL-39-13; family JAQBTZ01; genus JAQBTZ01. The sequence goes on along the minus strand of JAQBTZ010000032.1, from coordinate 2,198 downwards.
TCTTTTGTAGTAAGAGAACTAAATATTTTATCGTGTTCTGCAAATTTAAGCTCTAACCACATTTTATATGTTACAGACTGTGCTGGTTTACAAGTTGCCTTACCATCACCACCTATCTCAACTGTACAGCTATAATCTCTATTCCCAAAAGCGCCCATCATGTTATCTTCTATATCAATAGAATCATTATTTTCTGTTTTATAATTTTCAGGAATTTGTGGAGGTCTACATGCAGGAGCGCCACCTACAGCACTTGATAAACATGTACTTGTTCCATCTTTATTTATAGTACAAGTTGCTCCAGAAGATTGCCCATCTGATGCGTTACATTCGTCGATTCTGGCTGTTGCAAACAAATCTACTGGCAAACTACCCGCATTTACTGGCCCATATCCGTTGTTACCTGTCGCACAACCTTGAAATCCACTAGAACAGTAAGTTGCAGGACCAGAACCTGTCGGACCCCATACTGAAACTCCTGTATCTTGTCCGTTTGGTAATTTAACCTGTATATCTGAAAACCCTGTGTTAACTGCTTGATTACCTTGTAACATCCACTCAATCCTATACCCTCCACCCTCAGGATAAATTTGCACCTGCATGTTTAAATTAAGTTGACCACATACATTTGGGTTCCAGTTATCGTCAAACTGCAAAGTTCGAACTGGATAGGTTTGAGCCACAATCTTAGTTGTATCTTCGTCTTTTAACCCAATTAAATTTTTTAACTTTGGAATAATATTTAAAGATTCTATAGGTTTTGAGGTAGAGCTTTCGCTATACGAATACTGCGTTCCTTCAACTGGACCTGAAACATTAGCACCAGTTGGTGGAGAACTTACAATTATAACCCCATCGATAGGCCCTTGTGGTACTTTCCCAGGATATTTTTGTTGCCAGCTTTGCCAAACACTGTACCCAACATCAACTGCCCAGCCTTTTGCAAACAAATCACCTACATCTTTTCTTGCTGCAGTATCTATTACCTGATATGGTCCTTCGTAATCAGTACCAAATGGGAGTTTAATATATACCCTTCGATTTAAATCTCCCTCGCGTAAAAGTGCAACCTGACCTATGCATTCATTACAAATATCGATATCCCCCCAGTTAATCCTGTTCTGGTATACCTGCTCCATTACTCCTGATCCATAATACATAGCTTTACCTTTAGCAGGCAATGGGCTAGCGCTATCAAACGAGGGAGTTAGCCTTTCATACGCAGTTTTATCTCCACTATATTTAGAAGGACTATCACCCTCAATAAAATCTGAAAAACCAAAATATGAATCTAATGATTTTATATCGCCAATAGTAAAAGCATCTGGCCCTGTGTATCCGATAATTGGTGATGTTTCGTTACCAACCGCACCACTAGAGCTAAATCCTTGCCCTTTATCAGAAAAATTATTTAACATTAGGTTAAGTGCACTTGTAACGTTATTCATTCCCCTTACCTGGTGTGTTACTGTTGTAACTAACGTTCCACCTACTAAGCTATGCCCTGTTTCTATATTACACCCCTTAATATATGCTGCCTGTTTTACAAGTACATCAGGATTATCAAACATTGGTATTAGTTCCCAATCTTGTTTACAAATTTTTTTCCACTTTTCCAGGGTACCACACTTATTTTTACAAACTGTGCTTCGAGCTGGTGTAAAAGGTGTTGGATCTTCTTGCGAATAATCTAGTAGCTCTGGCGGAGGACAAAAATCAGTATATCTTTTCATCGAACTTGTAATACATTCACCTAACAAATATGTTCCTGAGGCACATTTTATCTGATAATCAAAACGTAAATAATTTGCCCATGGTTCGGGAAATAAAATAGATGGCCTTACCCCCTGACTAAAATCACTAGGTAATCCTGTTGGAAAAACCCCTCCTAATCCTTTACTAACAACACCACCACCAAATCTAACAACCTGATCACGATCAGCTGGGTCAGTTAAGCTAGACATTTTAAAATGTCCTCCTGCAAATAGATTTGCACTAAATTCTTTTCCTACATCTGCAGATCCAAATATTCCATCAATTTTAAATGTCTCAACCAGATCAAAAGTTTCAGAATATCCAACTAACCCAGAGGTTGCCAATACACGCCTTTTCAACAACCTACTATTTATACTACTCCCTTTACATAAATCAGTTCTACCTTTCACAACTACACCACAACTATCTCCACAGCTTTCAAG
>JAQBTZ010000031.1 GCA_027624675.1 bacterium | reverse complement strand
TCCTCCAAGTACTCCCTTTGCCATAATCTTAACTCCTAATGCTCCTTTTTCAATTGCCTTATCTGCAGCTACATTAATTGCTCTCTTATACGAAATTCTTCTTTGAATCTGATTAACTATAGAGTCTCCTATAATTCTTGCAGAAATCTCTGGAGTTCTATACTCTACAACCTCAAAATTAATCTCTTGACCACTTAACTTAACTAAAGCAACTTTCACCTCTTCTGCACCTGTTCCTCCTCTTCCGATAACCATTCCAGGCTTTGAAACATTTACTTTAACAGAAATATCATTTATTGACCTATCTATCTCAATAGATTCAAGTCCAGCTCTCATCAATTTCTCCTGCAAATAATCTCTAATTTTTTTATCAAGTAATATATAATCTCCATATAGTTCTTTACTTGCAAACCAGTTTGATTTCCAGTTTTTAGATATTCCTACCCTAAATCCCATTGGATGTATTTTTTGTCCCACTTAGCTATCCTCCCTTTCTCCAACTGAAACTACTATATGCGAGGTTCTCTTTTTTATTGGTTTTATTCGACCTCTTCCTCCAAATCTATATCTTTTTAATATTGGCCCACTGTTTGTAAAACAATTCTTAACAATCAATTTAGCCTCATCTAATTTCTCATTATGTATAGCATTAGCAATTGCTGAATTTAAAACCTTTAACACGACACCTGCTGCCTCTTTTTCACTATGTTTAAGAAAATCTCTTGCCATAGAAATATCTAAGCCTTTAAGCTCTGATGTTATCAACCTAACTTTTCGGGGTCCTCTTCTTGAATATTTCCCTATAGACTTAACTTCCATAATTATCTTTCCTTTTTACTACTGTGTGATCTAAATGTTCGTGTTGGAGAAAACTCACCCAACTTGTGACCAACCATATTTTCTGTAACCCTAACTGGTAAAAAAACCTTGCCATTGTGTACATCAAAACTTAATCCAACCATCTCAGGACTAATGCTACTTCTTCTTGACCAAGTCTTTATAGGAGTAGTTGTACCCTCAACCTTAGCCTTTGCAACCTTTTTCATCAATTTTTCATCTATGTATAAACCTTTTTTTAAACTTCGTGACATAATTATTTACTCCTTTTCACTATAAATTTATCTGTATGTGTTCTTCTTCTAGTTTTTTTACCTAAAGTTTTCTTTCCCCAAGGTGATTTAGGAGATGGCATACCTATTCCACTTCGACCTTCTCCTCCACCATGTGGGTGAGCATTAGGTGCCATTGCTACTCCCCTTACATTTGGTCTTTTACCCAGATGCCTGTTTCGTCCTGCTTTCCCAATCTTTCTATTTTTATGTTCAATATTTCCCACTTGCCCAATAGTTGCCACTGACTCTACAAAAACTCTTCGTACCTCTCCACTTGGCATCTTAATGTTTGCAAACTTATCTTCTTTTGAAAGTATAGTTGCTCCAACACCTGCACTTCGAACCATCTGAGCACCTTTTCCAGGAATTATCTCAATATTATGAATAATTGTTCCTTCAGGTATTTTTGCAATCTTAAGTGCGTTTCCTACTCTAATAGGTGCATCATCTCCTGCAACAATACTTTGTCCTACTTTTAAACCAATGGGTGCTAGTATATATGCTTTTGATCCATCTTTATAGTAAATCAAGGCTATATTTGCACTTCGGTTTGGATCATACTCTATCGCAATAACTATACCATTTACACCAACATTTTTCCTCTTAAAATCAATTGCTCTAAATAATTTCTTAGCTCCTTGCTGTCTATGTCTAGTGCTTACCTTACCCTTAGCCCTACCAACAGGTCCACCTTTTCCTCTTGAAAGTGACTTTTCAGGCTTACTTGCACCTCGACTTGATACCTCGTCACTCTTTATATATACCTGTGCTCGTCTTCCAGGGCTAGTTGGTTTTCTTCTTATTAATGCCATAATCTATATTATTCTCCAATATTAAAAAGATCAATTTTCTGATCTTTTTGAATCTTTACGTAAGCTTTTTTAAATTTATTCTTAATAAAAGTTGTTTTACTCTTCGCATTTGTTTTTACAAACCCATTCATATTTAGCATTCGAACATCCTCAACCTGTACATTAAATAATTTCTTTACCTCACTACTAATACTCTTTGACGATGCATCATTCGTAACCTGAAAAGTATAAACATTTTGTTTCTTTACTAAGTCAGTAGTTTTCTCAGTAATTATTGGCTTTAGTATTTTAATTGATAATTTCATTTTTTCAACCTTTCTGCAATTAATGCCTCTGCTCCCTTTTCTAGTAAAATATCATTAGCCATGACTAAATCATATGCGTTAACTAATCTTACAGGTCTAATTTCTACAAATGGAATGTTTTTGAAACTCTTTACTACATTAGTGTCAATTTCTTTTGTAATAACTAAAGTTCTTTTACCTTTTAGGTCTTTTAGAATTTTTGATGCTTTTGAGGTTTCTGGTTTTGTAAATTCTGGAAGTTCAACCGAATAAATATTATCTTTATTTATATTAAATGCAGTTAAGATTGCTGCCAGTTTAATACCTTTAGTAATACTAATGCTCCAATCTTTTGGTTTTGGTCCAAAAGCTACTCCTCCTCCAACAAAAATATTTGAGTACTTATCACCGTGTCTTGCATTACCTGTTCCCTTTTGTTTATATATCTTTTTGCCAGAACCATTAACCTCTCCTCTAGTTTTAGTAGAAGAAGTCCCCTGTCTCTGATTTGTTTGGTAGGTATAAAGATATTGTCTTAACGAAGCAAGACTTTTAACCTCTACAATATCTAATTCAGTTGTACCTTTTCCATCTAAATTTTTAACTTTCATTTTCATTTATTTCAATTGTTAAAACATTCTTTCTTGAACCAGGAACAGACCCTGAGACAATTATCTGTTTATTCTTCTTATCAACTGCTACTACAGTAACTCCTAATAATGTTTTAATTACATTACCGTAATGTCCTGGCAATCTTTTTCCTTTAAAAACTCTCCCTGGACTTGTACCTGCTCCAACCGAACCAACTGCTCTGTGTCTATCACTTTGTCCATGAGTTTTAGGGCCACCCTTAAATCCATATCTTTTTACTCCTCCTGCAAACCCTCTTCCTATTGTTCGTCCCGAAATATTCACTTTACTATTTTCCAAAATCTTTTCATACTCAATATCATCAATTACATCTACAACAGTAACAGGGATTACTTTACCTGTATCTCTAAATATTTGAGTCATTTCTTTCTTAGTTGCCTTAAACTTCATAATCATTTTAGAACAAAAAACAAATTTGACAGACTTCTGCCAAACTGAGTGTTCTTATCAAAAATAATATTAAAAACTTCGTTCTATATTATATATCTATATAACTTTAGGTCAAGCTTAAAATGACCTATTTACCTTATATATAGACCTTGCAAAAACCCAAGCTTACATTTTTATCTCTATACCCACACCATAAGGCAAGCTTAAATTGGATAACTGATCAACAGTAGAAGGGGTAGGATCAAGTATATCTATTAATCTTTTATGTGTTCTAATCTCAAAAGCTTCCATCGATCTTTTATCGATACTGGCAGCTCTATTTATTGTTTGTTTTGCAATATGAACCGGCAATGGTACAGGACCTGCTACTTTTGCACCAGTTCTAATTGCAACATCCATTATTTTTTCTGTTGCTTTATCGATTACTTTCGAATCGAATGCTTTTAATTTTACTCTTATTCTTGTTTTAGATGCCACTTTAACTTTTTTTGCCAATTAATAAATTAATATTTACCTCTTAGCATTTAACAAATACTCTAAACAAAACCCCGAAATTAATTCGGGGCTTATGTTTAAGTTACTTTATTTAATAATTTTAGTTACTACCCCTGCTCCTACAGTATGTCCTCCCTCTCTAATTGCAAATCTCATTTCATCTTCGATAGCAATTGGAGTTATAAGCTTAACTGTCATCTGACAATTATCACCAGGCATAACCATCTCAACACCTTCTGCTAAAGTAGCTTCACCAGTTACATCAGTTGTTCTTATGTAAAACTGTGGTCGGTATCCTGTAAAAAATGGTGTGTGTCTTCCACCTTCTTCTTTCGAAAGAATATATACTTTAGCTTCAAACTCTGTATGAGGAGTTATAGATCCAGGTGCTGCTAAAACTTGCCCTCTTTCTACACCCTCTCGTTCTATTCCTCTAAGTAATATCCCTACATTATCTCCTGCCATACCCACTTCTAATTGTTTTCTAAACATCTCTACCCCTGTAACAACTGTCTTAGTTGTCTTATTAATCCCGACGATCTCTAATTCTTCGCCAACTTTCATCTGTCCTCTTTCAATTCTCCCTGTAACAACTGTTCCTCTACCTTTAATTGAGAAAACATCCTCGATAGGTAATAATGATGGCTTATCAAGTTCTCTTATTGGATCTGGAATAAATTCATCAACATTTTTCATCAACTGTCTAATTGCTTCCATATGCTTTTCATCACCCTCTAAAGCTTTAAGTGCTGAACCTTGTACAAAAGGGATTGTATCTCCTGGATAATCGTTCTTTGTTAGTAGTTCTCTAACTTCCATCTCAACTAATTCTAACAATTCTGGATCATCAATCATATCTGTCTTGTTTAAGAAAACAACAATTGCTGGTACGTTTACCTGTTTTGCTAAAAGAATGTGCTCTCTTGTTTGGGGCATAGGACCATCTGGTGCTGATACAACTAAAATTGCACCATCCATCTGAGCTGCACCTGTAATCATGTTTTTAATATAGTCAGCATGTCCTGGAGCATCAATATGAGCGTAGTGTCTTTTTTCTGTTTCATACTCAACATGAGTAATGTTAATCGTGATACCTCTAGCCTTTTCTTCTGGGGCATTATCTATATCAGAATAATCCTTAAATACGGCTCCTCCTGTTAGAGAAAGCACCTTAGTAATAGCTGCGGTAAGAGTTGTCTTACCGTGGTCAACGTGTCCTATTGTTCCAATGTTGACATGTGGTTTATTTCTTTCAAATATTGCCATCGTTTTTTTTGTAAGGTAAAGACTTAAAAAACATTAACTCTTGTACCTATTTAAATTGATTAATTACTTATTACTTAATTTGAGCCTAACTTAATTTTTTCTGCTACATTTGCAGGAACCTCTGCATAATGTGCAATCTCCATACTAAAAGAAGCTCTACCCTGTGTAGCTGATCTAATTGTAGTTGCATAGCCAAACATCTCGCCAAGTGGCACAAATCCATTAATGATTTTCGTATTGCCTCGAGTCTCAGTACCTTCTATTCTACCACGCTTTGAGGATAAGTCTCCTATTACATCTCCTAAAAAATCATCAGGAGTAGTAATAGAAATTTTCATAATTGGTTCTAAAACTACAGGCTTTGCTCTTCTACAACCCTCTTTAAAAGCCTCTGCCCCAGCTATTTTAAACGCTATTTCAGAAGAGTCAACATCATGATACGAACCATCGTATAGTTCTACCCTAACATCAGTTACAGGATACCCTGCAAAAACACCATGCAACATAGCCTCTTGTATACCTTTATTAACAGGTGCAATGTATTCTCTAGGAATTGATCCACCAACCACCTTATCTACAAATTCGTAACCTTTACCCATCTCTAAAGGACTAATTCTTAAAAAGACATGACCATATTGACCTCTTCCACCAGACTGCTTAATATGTTTCCCCTCTTGTTCAACAGTCTCCTTAATGGTTTCCCTGTATGCTACTTGTGGTGCACCCGTATTTACCTCTACGTTAAACTCTCTTTTCATTCGATCAACTAAAATATCAAGATGAAGTTCACCCATACCACTAATTAAAGTTTGCCCTGTCTCTATATCAGACTTAATTCTGAATGTTGGATCTTCTTCAGCTAATTTTTGCAATGCCAGTCCTAATTTTTCCTGATCAGATTTTGTCTTTGGCTCAATTGACATTGAGATAACAGGCTCTGAAAATGAAATTGACTCTAAAATAATTGGTGTTTCTTCAGTTGTAAGTGTATCTCCTGTTGTTGTATCCTTTAACCCTACAGCAGCACCTATTTCACCGGCTTTAATCTCTGAAACTTCTTCTTTCGTGTTAGCATGCATTAATAAAACCCTAGAAATTCGCTCCTTAGTACCTTTTGTACTATTATATAAATATGACCCAGCCTTTAACGTTCCGGAATAAACCCGAATATATGTTAAACGGCCAACGTATGGATCAGTCTGCACTTTAAAAGCTAATATGGCTAAATCACCATCTGGATCTGGATGTACATCAACTACTGCATCAGTATCTTTATTTATACCTGTGATTGCAGGTACATCTAAAGGAGATGGAAGGTAATCTATAACTGCATCAAGTAATGTCTGAACACCTTTATTTCTTAATGATGAACCACATAAAAGTGGTCTAAGTTCGTTACTAATGGTTGCTTTTCTAAGTCCAGCTTTAATCTCTTCATTTGACAGCGTTCCTTCTGCAAAATATTTTTCCATTAATTTTTCATCTTTTTCTGCTACAACCTCAACCAACTTTGTTCTCCATGTTTCTGCAAGCTCTTTCATATCCTCTGGAATTTCCTCTTCTTCGTATTTAGCTCCAAGATCGTCATTATGCCAAATTATTGCCTTCATCTTTATTAAATCAACCAAACCTCTAAAATTATTTTCTTGTCCAATTGGTAGTGTTAA
>JAQBTZ010000030.1 GCA_027624675.1 bacterium | reverse complement strand
CTCGCTTTAGTTTAAAACAGTCAATTGCAGAACTAGGACCTTCTGGTTATCCTTTTGAAAAATTTATAGCGGGGATTTTATCAGAATTTGGATATAAAACTGAGACTAACATTATGATGAGAGGAAAATGTGTTGTTCATGAGGTTGACATTGTTGCATATAAAGATAACACCAAAGGAATAATTGAAGCAAAATTTCATAAAAATGCTGGTTATAAAACAAATATTCAAACGGTTTTATATGTTGATGCTAGGTATAAAGATATTAAATCAAACTTACCAAAAGGTGAAAAATCTACTGGTTGGCTTATTACTAACGCAAAATTTTCTGCTGACACTATTAATTATGGTGAATGTGCAGGTTTAAAACTTATAGGTTGGGATTATCCTAACCATATTAGTTTAAGGGTGCTAATAGATAAAAGTGGACTGCAACCTATTACAACTCTTCATAATCTTTCAACTGCAAATAAAACAAATTTATTAGCAAATAATATTGTATTTTGTAGAGACATTGCAAAAATTGATAAAAATAGATTGAAAGAGCTAACTATTAATGCTGATGTTGATGAACTAATTAACTCTGCAAAATTAGTTTGTCAGACACATACACATAAATGAAAATAACTAACTACAAAAACAAAATCTCACCTCAATATTCTGTTACTAAATATGGCAGGATTTTAGAACCTAATTTAAATGATGTTGAAGAAGAGGCTGGAGTATTTAACCCTGCAAGCTTAGAAATAGAAGGTAAACTTTATATTTATTATAGATCGGTACAAAAACCAAACTATTCACGAATTAAATTTGCAACTGGAGAGTTTACGCAATCAGAATTTTCTATTGAAAAATCTGACAAAACTATTTTACAACCTCAAACAGATTTTGAGAAATGCGATGGGGATTTAAAAGGCGGAGTAGAGGATCCTCGCACAGTTACAATTGATGGAACACATTACATGATTTACGTAGGAAGAGGAACAAGCAACAATATCTGTCCAACATCCAGAGTTGCAATTGCCTCTTCATCTGATGGTCTAAAATGGACAAGGCTTGGAAGACTGATTTTTGAACCTTTTCAACAACCAGAAATTAGTGATATTGACCCTAATTTGCTAGATAATAAAGACGTAATACTGTTTCCTGCAAAATTTGGCAATACATACGTATCATTACAAAGATTTACTTTTCCATCAGATGTTATGGATAAAAATAACTTAAAAACAGGTATGTGGTGGGCCTTTTCGAAAGACTTAATTAACTGGTACAATTTAACTCCATTTTATTTTGGCAAAAATGATTGGGAAAACCTTAAAGTTGGGGCAGGTACCCCTCCTGTACTAACAAAATACGGCTGGATGATGTTATACCATGGTCTTTCTGGCAAATCAGATCATGACCCAAACAGGACTTATAAGGCAGGGTTAATGTTTTTATCTAAAACTGATCCAACAAAGGTCTTATATATATCAAAAAAATCAATAATGGAACCACAAGGCAATGATGAAAAATTTGGTCAGGTAAATAATGTAGTATTTCCTTCTGCAATCTTTAAACTTCCTAGTGGATTTTTGTATTCTCATCAATCAGACTCAACTGGTGAAAACTTTGGGATATTATACGGAATGTCAGATTCTAAAACTGGACTTGCAACTATTCATCTAAATTAAGCCTTTTTGCAATCTCTAAATCAATGTAATCCTTGTCTCGACCATACTTAAGTGCTGACATTTTTTTAATTTTTTCTGCTGTTTTTTCAGAAGCATGAGCATTTAGATTATTAATCAAGTGCCACGGACTATGAGTTAAAAAAGGTTTACTAGGTTTTCCATCTATTAATAATTTTGTAAATATTTCACCTACCCCAGCATTTACTAAATCTGACTGATTAAAACTATCCTTAAAGTGAGTATGTAAATATGTAGAATCTTCGCTGCCTACTCTAAAACTTAAGATCGAGCCAACATTTCCAAATACTGCATTTTTAATATCTTCACTTAACTGTTTTATAAACTGATTAGCAACAATTAAATTTAATTTATACTTTCTAGCCTCTGAAAAAATTGTTACAAAATCGGGTGTTGAAAAGTTTTGAAACTCATCTACATATAGATAAAAGTCATCAAAATTTGTTTTACCTGTTCGGTTCATTGCTGTAACCAAAATTTTTGAGATTATTAGATACCCCAAAAAAACTGAATTTTCCTCACCAAGTTGACCTTTTGAAAGGTTAATTAACAATATCTTTTTTGAATTTACAATCTCGTCAAAATCTAAGGTAGTTTTTCTTTGACCAACAATATTTCTGATTGTTTTTTCTGTAACAAACCTATCAAACTTAGAAGAAAAATAACCTAGAACTTCTGATTTGTGAAAATCTGTAGTACTTTTTATCTCGTCTGTCCAGTATTTTTTAACTAATGGATCTGTTATCTTTTCTATTCGAGAATTAGCATATTTATAATCTGTAATTAACCTTAAAACCTCTATCAAAGTACTATCCTTACTACTCATACTTGTTAACATTACGTTTCTTACAGTTCGCTCTAACCTTGGTCCAATTATCCCCTTTTTGTCTGGATCATATAATTTATATAAAAGTGCGATAAATGAATTAATTACTATATGTTTTTGATCCTCTGTTTTTACATCTAATATATTAATTCCAATTGGTTTTTCCCTATCTGCAGGATTAAAATAAATTACATCTTTTACTCTGTCATCTGGGATAATTTTAAGAAGATCCTCTACTGCGTTACCATGTGGGTCAATAAATGCTACCCCCTTGCCATTAACAATATCCTGATATGCCATATACTTTAACAACTCACTCTTTCCAGTTCCAGTCTGACCTACAATATATGTGTGCCTTCGTCTATCGGTATCTTTAATCTTAACCTTGCTTTCCTTTCCTCTAAAGCTTGCATTTCCAAGCTGTATCCCCTCAGTAGGTAAGTTTTCAGGTAAACTTACACTATTAACATTTAAAAATTTAATGTTTTCAGAAAACTTTAGTGAGTTAGGTAAATGCCATAAAATAGATAGCTCTTTTGAATTTAGGATGCCAGACTTAAAGCCAAATAGATTACTATAATTTCTTGAAACCAAATTAGAGAGTTTTTCATCTTTAAACTCTATATCAACTGACCTGTTTTGTAGCTGTGAAAAAGTGTTTTCAATTGCTTTAATATTTTCTCCAAAAGCTCTTATTGTTACATTAAAACAGTTTTCATTTATTTTATCTTGAACTGATGATATAAGCTCTGCAGGCCAAACCTGTTTTTCACCTTGTTTATTACTTTCAGCTACTGAGGATATAAACCTGCTAACTGATAAATAAAATCTATTTGAAACATTATTTATTACAACCTGCACTCCAGAATTATTTGTTAATGAGTTTATTATGTGATGTAAAAAATGTTCAAACATATCTTCAGAATTTTTGATTGGGAAATAGTTAGGCTTTGAAAATTTTAATTTAGAAACTGAAGTTAAACCAATACTACTTAATGGATCTATACATGATGTAACACTTACCTTAGGATAAACTGCATACAAAGAATCTGAGACACCCTTAATTAATAAGTCGTTACTAGTGATATAAAAATTAATTACGTCGTTATTTTTTATTATCTCAAGTGAGATAAAATTCTCGTTTTTAAAATGATTTATAAATCCGAGATTTTTTAGTAATCCAACAAAACCACTATATAAATTAGAGGTCTGTGATAAATTTGTCTCGTTCTCTCTTTCTATTATTACCTGTATTGTTTTCATATTAATATATCCTGACCTGTTACTAACTCTGATTTTAATATCTTTTCTGCAATTGGATTTTCTACTTTTTCTCTAATTATTCTGTTTACAGGTCTTACCCCAAACTTTGGGTTATTACACATTTTAGTAATATACTCTATCGTTTCTGGTCGATATGAAACTTTAATACCAATATCCTTTAATCTATTACTTAACTCTTTTAATCTAAGCTGCACTACCTGTTTAATATCTTCAAAACCTAACGTATTAAAAAATACTAGTTCATCAAATCTGTTAATAAATTCTGGCCTGAAAAATTTTAGTAAAGTTGGAACTAAAACCTGATCATAAAACTTATCTTTTTCTACCTCAGATTGTCTCTTTATCATCTCATCTACCCCAACATTGCTAGTTGCAATAATTACTGTGTTATTAAAGTTTACTGTTCGGCCTTGTCCGTCGGTTAATCTTCCCTCATCGATTATCTGTAGAAAAATATCAAATACCCTAGGGTGGGCTTTTTCTATCTCGTCTAACAAAACTAAAGAGTAAGGTCTATCCCAAACTGGATTTGTAAGCTGTCCTCCTTCTTCGTAACCTACATAACCTGGAGGTGCACCAATTAACCTTTGTACGTTATGTGCCTCGCTATATTCCGACATATCAAGTCTTATTAAACTACTTTCATCTAAAAATACCTCTTCTGCAATTGTTTTTGCTAGCTCTGTTTTTCCAACTCCACTAGGACCTATAAATAAAAACGATCCAATCGGCCTTTTTGGATCTTTTATACCTACCCTAGATCTTTTTATAATTTTAGCTACAAGATTAACTGCATTTGATTGTCCTATAACCTTTTCTGACAAACTTTTTTCTAAAGTTAATAATCTATCTTTATCTGAGGTTGTAATATTTGAAACGGGTATACCAGTTCTTTCTGAGATTATCTGTTTCACGTCGTTAATATCAAGTTGCTTTTTACCTTCAATTTTTGCTTTTGCTAACGATTCGTCCAATAAATCAATTGCTTTTCTTGGAAAAAATTTACCTGTATATAAATACCTTTTTGCTAAAGAGACTATCAACTTACTTTGCTCCTTTGTATAACTTATATTATACGAACTTAAAAAATTAGGAGTAATAAACTCTAATATCTTTTCACTTGTTTCAGCTGATGGTTCTGAAATATTTATTACCTCAAAGTACGAATTAAACATCGAATCTTTTTCAAAATATATTCTAAAGATTGCTGGTGTTGATGTGGCAATAATATTAACCCTTGGTTTTTTAGCAATTTCTGAAAGGATTGAAGATAATTTAAATATATTTCTTTTATCAAGTAGTAAAATTTCGTTTATATCATCTATTAATATTATTCCTGACTCTATCTGACTAATTGAATTATCTAACTCTGCAGATGATGATTTATCACTTAAGATATAGTTAAATAATGATTTATTGTCTAGTTTGTATACCTTAGTTAAATTATTGTTTTCAAGTAAATCTAAAATATATGAATTTATAAATGCAGTTTTACCAACGCCTTGTTCTCCTACTACTATTACGTTGTTTTTACTACTCCTTGTTAATACCCTTTTTAGCCTTGTTTTTTCAATATCTAAACCTAAAACTTTTTGAAAATCAGATCTAATTTTTTGTTTTGTTATTTCTGTAAACATTTTATCTTGTTATAAATTGCAATTTATCACTTTCATCGGACCAAATTTCAATTAAATCTTTACCTGTCTTTACTTTTATTAAACGTGCGTATTCTAATGCCTCAGTAACTGTCATTGTATGTGGCCATGTTAATACTCTATCTCTATCAACCGATGCATATAAACGTCTATGATTTTTTTCCTCTTCAATAGTTTCTAAGCCAGTTTCTTGTTGCAACAAAACTACCTGCTCAGCAATTTGCTGTTGTAGAATTGTTGCACCAACGCCATTATCAACCCCGAGGGTTTGTAATGGCTCTATCAAGCCAACATCAACCCCGAAGGTTGATGTTGGCTGTCCTGAATTGAAACCTTGAGTGAAAATAATATCTGAACTAACCTGATCTTCTTGAACTTGTTCTATAACACTAACTTCAGGAGTATAAATAACACTAACTTCAGGAGTATAAATAACACTTCCTATTACTGACTCTATAAAACCATTACTTAGGACTTGAGACGATTCTAAATACAAGGCTTGCTCAACAGAATAAACATCAACCTTCGGGGTTGATGTTGGCTTATTTTGTTCTTCGATTACTTGCTCTGCAAGTTCTTGAGCACTTACAGTTTGGTTATTTAACACATCAGTATTTAATGAGTGCTTTGAAACTGAAACTTCAGGTACCAATTCTTCCATTCTCATTGCTTCTTTTACAACATGAACTTGCCCAGCTGTTTCATTCTCTCTTGTTCCTACAACCTGCGGGATTTGACCTCGTTCTGCAACAACACCTTTTGGCTCTTGACCATTTTGTCCAAATATCACTTCTGAATTTTCACTGTCAGTGTTAAATATCAAAATAATTCCTTTATCTAACTTAGGAGGTTTATCTGGATCATCTTCAATTCTTTCTAAACTATTAGGCTCAGGTTCATTAATTTCTAAAACTTCTGCTTTCACTGTTGGTTTTTCTTGTAAAAATTCTGGTGAAATCACATCATTTTCAAATTCAATGCCTGTTTGAAAATCTGGCAAATCAACTGCAATAAATGGATAAGTTACACTTTCAAAACTTGTTGGTAAATTTGGTGTTTGTTCAAAATCCATTGTTGATAAATCGGTTTGTATTGTTTCTGCAGAGTTAATAAAATTATCCTTTTCAAATGCCTCTTTATTATCATTTACTGTACCAAATGTTAGATCAGGATTTTCTAAATTTAGTTCAATACCATATTTAGCTAGAATTTCTTTTACATCGTCTAAAGTTTTATCAACTAAAATATAGTTATATGCCTTACCTGCCTTTATATCAAAAACGTTTATTATATACTCTACACTGTTAGTCTTAATCTCAAATTTCTTATTTGTTGCTGGACTCATTCCATGTGAGGTTACCGTTACTGCCGTCTGGCCATTTTTCATTGCCTCTGTTACTTTACTTAGTAATTGATAAATATCAGAATCTTTATCTGTTGCACTTTCAAGTGAGTACCAATTGTTGCCAAATTTGGCCTCTAAAACGCTACCTATCATTCGTATCTCATAACCAGATACTTTTACACCCGAACCCTCTAGGTTCTCAAAATCTGCGTGTAAATCAGTTTTAGATTCTACATAAAGTTGTTGTCTGGTTTCTTGTAATGTAATTTGATGAACATTTCCAGTTTCTTTAAATTGTTCTAACTCTTTCTCTCTTTCTTGCTCTAATTTATAACTAACAACAGATGTTAATATCCCCGTTTCATCATCTATTTTCTCTTCAAACTCAAATATAAATATTTCCTCTTCAATCTCAATTCTCCACATT
>JAQBTZ010000029.1 GCA_027624675.1 bacterium | reverse complement strand
GGCAGTCATTTAGGGCAAGGGTTTGAAAATGTGAAAGAACAAGTTATTGATTCTATTGCTGAAATTTATGAAAAATCTGGTTTTAATACTAAGTTTGTCTTAGAAAATAGTAGTGGAAAAACTAATGTGGTCGGGGCTAATTTTGAGGAAATAGGTGAGATTATATCTAGTCTTAAGTCAAAGCATAACGTAGATGTTGATGTTTGTTTAGACACTGCTCATATGTTTGCATCAGGATATGATATTAGAACAAAAGAAAGCGTTCAAAAAGTTTTAGATGATCTAAAGAAAACTAAAGTTTTGGATCGTACTGTGTGTTTGCATGTAAATGATTCTAAGGTTGATTTAGGTACAGGAAATGATAGGCATGAAAATATAGGAGAAGGGTTTATTGGTAAAGAAGGTTTTAAAGAATTTTTTAGTTTCGAAGAATTTAAAAATTTACCAATGATTTTAGAGGTTCCTGGGTTTACAGGAAATGGTCCTGATATTAAAAACTTAGAAATTTTGAGAAGTTTAGTTTCTTGATTTTATAAATAGTTTATTTCCTCGCAAAATATCAACCAAACAGTATATAATAACCTTAATGCCGTTTAAAATTTTATTAAATTATCTTAATTGGTACTTTATCTTTGTACCTAAGTATCTATTATCAATTTTATTTAGGTATATCAACTATATTGATAATAAATTTGCGATAACCATAATGGCTTCGTATTTTTTTGTTCCACTTTTTGGTGATACAACATTAGTTGGTTTTGTGTTGGGGTTTGTATTTAGATTAATTAGAATTTTAACTGGAGTACTAGTTTTGTTAGTTTTTCTTATAAATTATCTAATTGTATTAATTTTTTGGTTAGTAGCACCTGCTATATTTTTATACCATGGTTACCTATATTTTACAGTTTTTGTAGTTATCTCTTTCTCAATTTTTCTTATCAAAAGGATATATCTTCCAACACAACATTCACATAATATCAGTAGCCCATCAGAATTAAAACATGCTTTTACCCCAAGCTCTAAACGTATATATTTTGCAATAAAATATTCAGAAAAAAAGTCAACTTTTATTGAGATGTTATTAGAAAATGAGGAGGTTACACAGATGGTATTAAGGTTAGAGTTAGATCATGATTCCCTTGCAAAACTATTAATCTCAAACTTAGATATAAATGAGGATAATCTATTTAAGTCAATTTTTAAATACAAAGACTTAGCACATTTTGTTAGGCCAAGTTTAATCTTTTTAGCAATAATTGATGCAGACAAGAAAATCCAATCAGAATTAATTAAGAAAAATGTAACTTTAGTTGATATAGAGGATACATATAAATGGCAGATACTAGATCAAGCTATTTTGCATAAAGGTCATATATGGGATTTAGATTATAAAACTCATAGTATAGGGGGGTTAAATAGAGCATGGATTGCAAGACCAACTCCACTTTTAGATAAAGTCTCAGAAGATATAACAAAAGAATTTCAAGAAAATAAGAAATTTGTTGCATTTGGGAAAGAAAAAACGATCGAAGATATAAAAAAATCACTATCTAAAGATGGTCGCAAAAACGTGTTAATTATTGGAAAACCTGGGGTTGGCAAAAGCTCTGTGGTATTTGGTCTTGCTGAGGAAATTATTAATGGGAAATCAAATAAATTAATAAGGTTTAAGAGGATAGTTAAGCTAGACTCTACAAAACTTTTAGCACTAAATGATAAAAAATCAGAGGAATTAATTAACATTATTAATGAAATTGAGTCAGAGAAAAATACTATTCTTTTTATTGATGATATTCATATATTATCTTCAATGTCATCTGCTAATTCTAATAAACAAGGGCTTTTAGAGTATCTACAACTATATTTAGAAGAGGGAAAATTACAAATCATAGGAACAACATCTCCTAAAAATTTTAAAGAATTTATAGAACCAAACGTTCCTTTTGCTAGACTGTTTGAGAATTTCGAGTTAGACGAGCCAAACAACGAGCAGGTTTTAAGCATCTTGGAATTTTCTCTGTTACATTCTGAAAAGATTTATTCGATACAAGCACTAAAGGGGATAATTCAGCTTTCTAGAAAATATATAAAAGACAGAGTATTGCCTGATAAAGCAATCTCGATAATTGAGATTTTAAATGCAAGGGTTACTGATAATAATATTTATCTAAGCCATGTTGAGCAGTATATAACAGAAGTTACTGGAATTCCTGTTAACAAAGTAAGTATTGATGAATCAGAGGATTTGTTAAATCTAGAAAACTCATTAAACGAGATTATTATTGCTCAGCCTCGTGCTGTTAAGTTAGTTTCAGATGCAATTATTAGGTCAAGAACAGGGATAAGCTCTGATAAAAAACCAATCGCTTCATTTCTATTTGCTGGTCCAACTGGTGTAGGTAAAACGTATACAGCAAAAATGTTAGCAAAAAAGTTATTTGGACAAGAAGAGCTGTTAACAAGATTTGATATGAGTGAGTTTCAGAATTTAGGAGATTCAGAAAATTTTATTAATAGGTTGTGTGATGAGGTTGGTAATAAAGCATATAGTGTAATTTTGATTGATGAGATTGAAAAAGCTAATCAAAAATTAATCTTAACTTTGTTACAAGTTTTAGATGAAGCCAGACTTACAGATACAAATGGTGAGGTATGTGACTTTACTCAGACTGTAATTATTGCAACAACAAACATAGGAAACAGAGTAATTGATCACTTATTTAATACAGGCAGTAGTGATAGTCAGATAGAAGAAAAAGCCATGATTGAGATAAAAAATCATTTTGCACCTGAATTTTTAAATAGATTTACGGATGTTGTAGTGTTTTCTCCATTAAGTAAGACAGAGATTTTAAAAGTAGTTAGACTAGAGGTTGCAAGGTTAGCTAATAATTTAAAGAAAAATAATCATATTGAAGTAAGTTATACTGATTCATTTATTTACTATGTCTCAAGTAATGCATATAGCAGTGAGTATGGGGCAAGACCAGTATATAGATTTTTAGAGGAAAATGTTCAAACCAATATTGCTAAATTAATTTTGCAAGGTACTTTAAGTAAAGGTTCAACTTACGACCTTGACCAATTGATTAACACAAAGGAAAATACCCTTGATGAATAAATATTTAGATAGACTTAATAATCTTCAAGAAAAGTTAAAAATTGAATCTCTTAGAAAAACAATTATAGAGATCGAAAAATCTATGGAGGATCCGGATTTTTGGGTTGATGTAGATAACTCTGGTAAGCAGGCAAAACTACTTAATAACTATAAAAATGAGGTAGAACAGTTTGATTATCTAGTTTTATTATCAGAAGAAGAAAATACAGATGAAATTGAGAAAAAATTAGATGAACTTGAATTTAAAATATTTCTTTCAGGACGTTATGATAGAGGAGGTGCAATATTTGCGATTCATTCGGGGCAAGGTGGAACAGAGGCTATGGATTGGGCACAAATGTTATCTCGTATGTATGAAAATTATTTTAAGAAAAAGGACTGGGGCTATAACGTTTTAGATTTGTCACAAGGTGAAGAGGCAGGGATTAAGTCAATAACTTACGAGGTAACGGGAATGTATGGATATGGTTACTTAAAGGGTGAGGCAGGAACACATAGACTAGTTAGACTTTCTCCTTTTAATTCTGATAATCTTCGCCAGACAAGTTTTGCGATGGTTGAGGTATTACCAATTATAGAAAAAGATGTTGAGGTTGAGCTTAACGATAATGACCTTAGGGTTGATACATTTAGAGCCTCAGGTGCAGGTGGTCAAAACGTAAATAAACTAGAAACTGCTGTTCGAATAACCCATTTACCAACAAATATTGTAGTCGGGTGTCAGACAGAAAGGTCACAGCAAAAAAATAGAGAAAAGGCATTGATGTGGTTAAAAGCAAAATTAGTTTTAAAACAAGAAGAAGAGGCAAAAGCTAAGGAACAAAAATTAAAAGGAGAATACAAAACCCCAGGTTGGGGAAATCAGATTAGGTCATATGTAATGCAACCATATCAGATGGTTAAAGATTTAAGAACAAACGTTGAAACTAGTGATGTAAATGGTGTAATGGATGGGGATTTAGATAAATTTATTGAGGCGGAAGTTAGAATGTTGTAGAAGGTAGAGTGTTTTATACAGTAGGTATAAAAATTTCAGGTAATAGTATATAATTAATATATGTCTGACCAACCTGCAAGCAATCAGTTACCCTCAATTAAATTAGTAGTTTACTCCAGTTTGTTTTTAATTATAGCTATTATGGTTGGTATGGCTTTTGCGCGTATGATAGCAATAAGTCAATCTAAAGATATTGCTAATAATAAATCAGCCGAATATATACCTATAAAAATAGATAGTGGAGAGAGAGAACTAAAAGGGAAAATCCTACCTAATTTTGATACATCTGTTAAGGCTACGCACAGGTTGTTAGATGAAAACTCAAAACTAATGGCATTTATAACTGCTAATAATGATATATTAAAAGTATCCGAAGGATTTAATGTAACAGTAATTGGAAAATTAGAAGACACAGCGAAAGATAATATTGAGGTAATTAGAGTTGAAAAAATTAAATTAAAATGATTGAGTTTATAAATGTTGAAAGAAAATTTAAGTCAGGTGATTTTGAGATTGAAAATATTAATCTAACCATTAATGACGGTGAATTTGTTTTCTTAGTAGGAGCTTCGGGGGCTGGTAAGACATCATTACTTAAGCTATTAATTAGAGAAGAACTTCCAAGCTCTGGTGAGATAAAAGTTGATGGTGAAAGTGTACAGAAGCTTAAACCTAGCCAAATACCAATGCTTAGACGAAAGATAGGTATGGTTTTTCAGGACTTTAGATTACTTGAAACACGCACAGTATTTGATAACGTTGCAATTTCACTTGAGGTTGCTGGAAAGAAAAAAGCAGAGATAAAAGAGATAGTACCTAGAATTTTAAAGTTAGTAGGTCTTGCTGGTCAGATTAATCATTATCCTAGTCAATTATCAGGGGGAGAAAAACAAAGAGTGTCACTTGCTAGGGCAATTGCACATGACCCTAAATACTTAGTAGCAGACGAACCAACAGGAAATATTGATCCAAAAGCAACATGGGAATTAATGCAACTTTTTCAGAAGATAAATGATTTTGGTACAACAATAATCTTTGCAACTCATGATAAGGTTGTTGTAGATCAACTAAAGAAAAGAGTAGTAACAATTGAGAATGGAAAGATAATAAAAGATCAGATAAACTCAACATATGAATAGTTTAAAACGTGCAATTCAAAATTTAATATTAGATAAATCTGTAACACTTTCTTCGTTGTTAGTTATGGTACTTACTTTTTTTTCAATCGCGATTTTTTCAGTTTTCGCATTTTATAGTCATTACGCAATTAAATATCTTGAACAAAGTCCCCAGATATTTTTATATTTTACGGATAATGCTACAGAAAAATATATTTTAGAAGTAAAAGAAAAATTAGCAAAGTCCGATAAAATTGCATCAGTCAACTATACCTCGAAAGACAATGCATTAGAGTCATATATCGATGCAAATAAAGAAAATCCATTATTATTAGAATCAATTTCTGCTAATATTTTTCCAGCAAGTCTAGACATAAAGGCAACTGATATAGAATATTTTGATGAAATAGTATTAAGTATAAAAGGGTTAGAAGATGTTGAGAGTGTTGATTTTCAAAAGGTAGTAGTTGACAGATTAAAAGAGATCAGCACAAAGTCTAGGATAGTTGGTTTAAGCTTAATTTCACTATTGTTAACAATGTCGTTTCTAAATACATTACTTACAATTGGTATGACAATAAGATCACAGAAAAAAGAGATAGAAATTATGAAATTAGTTGGAGCAACTGATTGGTTTGTTATTAAACCTTACTTATTACAGGGTATTTTATATGCATTTTTATCCTCATTTGTTGTAGGTGTTTTGTTATTTGTTACACTTCCATTTATTCTTCCGCAGATTAAGGCCTTTTTTACAGGTGTGCCATTACCACAGGTTGTTGACGCCCTAAAATCGATAGGTGTTAATATAGGGCAAATATCAGCTTCTACCGAACAAATTATAATTCTTTTAGGTTTAACTTTTATTATATTTTTGATAGGCATTGTTATCTCAATAATTGGAAGTTTAACAGCCGTAGCAAAATATTTAAGAGTTTAAGAGATGAGATATTTTATAGCTTCTCTTTTTATTACACTTAGCATTGTTTCTTATCTTTACCTTAAAATTGGAAATACTGGGTATATCTATGCCGAAGAGTCTGATCAGATTAATGAACTGGAAAAAAAACTAGAGGAGACAAAAGCTAAGCTAGCAGGACTACAAAATAACGAGAGGTCATTAACTAATGAGATAGCATATCTTGATACCCAGATTTTATACGCACAATACAGAATAGAAGAATCAGGTGTAAAGATTAACCAAAAAGAAAAAGAGCTAGATGTGTTACAAACTGATATAGAATCACTTAGTGAAAAAGCTGAAAGGTTAATTAAGGCAGTTGAAAATCAAGAGAAAGTTTTAGGGGCAAGAGTTAGAGAACAATACAAACAACAAAGAACAGCATCTTTATCAGTTTTTTTATCAGACGAACAGTCAAGTGATATTATCAAGTCTATTAATTATCTAAGGGTAGTACAGGCAATGGATTCTGTTTTAATTTCTAAGATGCAAAGTACTAAGACCAATTACCAAGCTCAGCAAGTTTTACTGGTGCAGAAAAAAGATAAAGTTGAACAAATAAAAAAAGATATCGAGGCTCAAAAGGTAGAAGCAGAAAGATTAAATGTAGAGCTTGCAGATCAACAGGAAACAAAAAATTGGTTACTAGCTCAGACTAAAAACCAAGAGGCAGAGTATCAGAAGTTAGTTAGACGTTTAGAGGCTGATATTGCATCTGTGAAAAGGGCCCTTTCTGGTTTAGGGGTTAGAACTGGGGAGGTAAATGAAGGTGATATTATTGGTTCTGTTGGTATGACTGGGTGTACTACAGGGCCTCACTTACATTTTGAGGTTATGGTCGACGCACGAATTGAAAATGGGAACTTTATCGGTAAAGGGAATAAAAGAAATCCTAAGAATTATCTTGACTCAGGAGAATTCGCTAAGCCGTTAGTTAATTATAGTGGTCAAATGTGTACTTATACAAATAGTTGTCGAGGAGATATTTCTGCATTATTTGGTGCAAGTGGAACAGATTATTTGTCTGGATGGGAACCTCACACAGGTTTGGATATTATAGAGGTGATAGGAGAACCTGTTTATGCTTC
>JAQBTZ010000028.1 GCA_027624675.1 bacterium | reverse complement strand
TTGTGGTTGAGGCGGTTGGTGATGAAAAGTTTTATCCGTTGGTACAAAGCGGTACTGTCAAAACACTGGTAAGTACAAAAGGTGGTGAAATTGCAATTGGGGATTATGTTACAAGCTCTGATGTTGTAGGGGTAGCAGTTAAAAGTGCAAGTAACGGTTCACCAGTATTAGGAAGAGCAGTAGAGGCATTAAAAGACGATGTTGGTACACCACAGCTAATAAATGTGTCTATAGATTTTCGTGGAAACACAGATCTTTCAATTTTTGAGTTGAAAAAAGCAGATAAATTTATAGATAAGTTAGAAGGATCGTTTGTTGAATTTTTAAATATAGGAACGCAAAGTGCAACTGCAGAGCCATCAAAGGCAATTAGATATATACTAGCAATACTAGTTGTGGTTTTGTGTATCGGGTTTGGGTTTTTCTTGTTTGGAAGAATAGCAATTCGTGGGTTAGATGCATTAGGACGCAACCCTCTAGCTCGTAACTCTATATTAACTGGCATACTAATTAATAGTAGCCTGACTATTGCGGTAGTATTTGGAGGGCTGTTTCTTGCTTATATTATCGTGACACTTTAAAATAAAATTATGCCTAATATTTCTGCCCAAATTTTATACCTTAATATCGCTATTTTTTTATTCAACTTTGCCTTTATACAGATCATAGTTAGAAAACTATTAGAAAACTCTAAACTAAAACAACAGTTAAACAAAAACCCAGAACAAGAAATAATAAAAGCTAATGAAAAGGCACAAAAGATTATTACAAAGGCAGTGGAAAGTGCTAACAATATTGTTAGTCAAACAAGTGAAAAAGTAGGGCAAATTGACACAAAAATTGACTCAAAGCTTGTGCAGTTATCACAAACTCAATTTTCAAGGTTAGAAAAATCAACTGAAAAATTTCAGAATGAAAGTGATAAGTTATTAGAAGATTTATCGGTTAAGTTTGAG
Source organism: bacterium (assembly GCA_027624675.1). Taxonomy (GTDB): domain Bacteria; phylum Patescibacteriota; class WWE3; order 2-01-FULL-39-13; family JAQBTZ01; genus JAQBTZ01. The sequence continues at coordinate 6,363 of JAQBTZ010000028.1, read as the reverse complement.
CAGAAAGTAGAAGCAATTATTAAAGATTTAAGAGAGCGGGAAAATAGTTCTGTAAAATTGATTGCTGATAATATTGAAAAACGTATACAAGAAACAAACGAGCAGATGGTTAGATTGGTTAAAGAAGATTTTGACAAGGCTAAAATAGGCGTTCAAAAGTATCGGGAAAGTAAAGAACAACAGATCGATTTAATAGCAAGCGAGCTAGTTAAGACGATAGTAAAAAAAGTTTTGCCAAATGTTCTTTCAAAAGAAATGCATCAAGAGTTAATTTTGGAGGGTATACAAAAAGCCAAAACAGATAACGTATTTTTATAAGATGGAAAATTTTAATTGCATAAACAATCTTTTAACAGTTTCAGATCTTGATCAATTAAGATCTGAGTTAGGATTGCTTAAGGACGACGTTTTTACATCTAAGGAAATAGACATAGATACTATTGTCTCAAGTTTAACTGAGGATAATGCAAACATGTTTTTAGCAGATTTAAACGTAGGTAACGTTGACCTTAAATCTAAAGATCAATTTATCTCATTTATAAATGAGATTTTAGATAAACTAGAAAAGGTTACAAAGGTAAGCTTAATATTTGCAATAAGACCAACACTTTCAAATATCAATAAGATTCAGTCGATGTTACAGGGTGAGGGGAAACAGGTATACGAATATAAGGTGGATTCTAATATTTATGGAGGGGTAGTGATAATGAAAGATGGCTTATCTTATGACTATTCGATTAAATCAAAAGTAGAAGAGCTAATCTAAAAAAACATGGGATTGTTTGACGATAATTTTAAAAAAACAGATGAATATGGAGAGGTAGTAGAGATAACACATCCAATTGTTACTATAGTTGGTCTTCCAAATGTAAAGGTAAATGAGATGGTTGTGTTTGATAACGACCAGATAGGTGAGGTTAGGTCTATAAAAAGAGATACAATTAGTATTCTTATTTATTCTAAAATACCTGCTAAGGTTGGGCAAAAAGTTACTAGGTTAAATGAGATAATGCAGTTAAACCTTACACAAGATTTATTAGGCAAGGTAGTAGATGCCAAGGGTAATGTTATAAGTGATATAGTAGGTGACAAGAACGTTAAAACTGAGCTTAAACAAGATTTAAAGCTACAAATTGATAAACTACCACCCTCAATGGATTTAAGGCTAGCAACAAGTGGACAGTTTTTAACTGGAGTTAGCTTGATTGATCTACTAATACCAATTGGTGTTGGTCAAAGAGAGCTTGTGGTTGGAGATCGAAAGACAGGAAAGACATCGTTTTTATTAAGTATACTTAAAAATCAGGTTGAGTCAGGGCAGGTAGTTATATATGTTTCAATAGGTTCTAATATCTCAGAGACAAAGATAATACAGAACTTTATAGATAAGCATAAATTAGCAGAAAAAATAGTTTTTGTAATGACTTCCTCTGATTCGTCACATGGTGATGTTTTAATATCTCCGTATACTGGTATGACAATTGCAGAATATTACAAAAGTTTAGGACAAGAAGTAGTATTGGTATTAGATAATCTAAGTACACACGCAATGTACTATAGAGAAGTCTCGATTTTATCAAAAAGGTTTCCGGGTAGAGACTCTTACCCTGGTGATATATTTTATTTTCATGCTAGGTTACTAGAAAGAGCTGGTTCTTTTATGTCAAAAGGTAATAATAAGGGCTCAATCACCTGTTTTCCTGTCGCACAAACAGTACAAAATGACCTTTCTGACTATATTGTCTCAAATTTAATCAGTATTACAGATGGACACATACTTTTCGATGCCAATGAGTTTGCAAAAGGAAAAAGGCCTGCTGTTAATATAGCTCTTTCAGTTACAAGATTAGGCAGACAAACACAATCACTACTTTTGCAGGATATTAACAGACAACTATCATCATTTTTAACAACGAAATACGAGAAAAGCCTACAATTATCACATTTTGGCAGTGAACTTACCAATGAGGTACAAAGAGATCTTGAGGTAGGTGGTAGTTTAAATGCATTTTTTAATCAAGATATTGGGTTAGTTGTAACACTAACACCTGTTTTGGTTTTTATTGGTATGATTTGGCTTGATATGTTTACTGGTTCGGCAGCTACTAAGATTGTGGTATTTAGAGACATTCTTGCTAAAAATTACAGAGATGATAAAGATGTACAAATTAAGTTAGATAAGATGGTACGTGTTAAAACATTTAAAGAATTGCTAGTACAAATTATTGTTCAGAAAGAAGATCTTTTAAAGATATGCAAAGCAAAACATCCTTTATAGAAGAAAAAGCAGTTGTTAATACATTAAGTGAACTAATTAAGACTTATGAAGAGGTTTACATGCTTAAGATGTATAGAACAAGAAACTCTGTTTTAAATACAAGAGAGTATTATAAAAGGATCTTTAATTTATATATTGATATTAAAAGTTCGTATAAAAATGAGATCTTAAAATCTATTAATAAATTAAACAAAGACTCTGTGCTCTCAGTATTAGATAAGCCAAAAGAACATGTTTCAGTATTTATATCAGGAAATGACAGATTTGCAGGAGATATAAATAACAAGGTTTTTAAAGATTTTCTTGAATATTTTAGACAAAATAAGTCAGACCTTGTAGTTATTGGTCAGATTGGCAGAAATCTTATGCAACAAAGAGCGAAAACCATTAATTATCAGTACTTTGATCTTGCAGAGGATTTTGGTGTTAGTAACTCTAAAGAACTAAAACCAATAGTAGATTATTTAATACTTTATAAAGATGTTAGGGTGTTTTATGGAGAGTTTGAGAATATGATAAGCCAGGTTCCAATAAATAATTCTATTACAGGTGAGATAGGTGAGATTTTAGAAAACGCTGACACAAATGGTGATAAAGAAGTAAAAAACTTGAAAAGACAGGAATATTATCTATTTGAACCTAGCCTTATAAATATATTAACTTTTTTTGAAACACAGATATTTGCCTCACTTTTTAAAAGAGCTGTAGAAGAGTCAACATTAGCTCAGATTGGTGCAAGAGTGGCATCTCTTGAAAAATCAACCAGTGCAATTGATAAAAAAATAAAGCTACTTAACTATATGTCGTTAAAAAATAACAAAAATATTAAAAATAAAAAGCAACAGAACATACTTGTTGGTATTAATTTTTTGAAAAATCAAAATGCTTGGTAAAAATGAAGGAATAATAATAGGTGTTAATGGTCAGATTGTTGAAATTGAGTTTTCGTCAACATATTTTCCTAATATCTTTGATATAGTAACTTTAAAAGATAATGAGAAAACTAAGTTGGAGGTAATAGCAACATCGGGTAAAAATAGTTATTTTTGTTTAGCGCTTAATAATATGGGAAAATTAGGCCGTGGTTTAACTGTGGTTAACACCGAGCAAAAGATGACAATCCCTGCAGGTAAAAACGTTTTAGGACGCGCGTTTGATATATTTGGAAACACATTTGATAACAAAGGCGAGTTATCAGGCACAGAATATGTAGAATTAAATAAGCAAGATCAGGTAGGTTTGGATAATGTTGCTTTGTCACTTGGAGTATTGGAAACAGGGATAAAGGCAATAGATTTTTTTGCTCCTGTTTTAAAAGGGGGCAAGATAGGTATGTTTGGTGGGGCAGGGGTTGGTAAAACGGTGTTATTAAATGAGTTAATCAATAACTTTATAATTAAATCAGAAGATAAAAAAACGGTATCTGTTTTTAGTGCAGTTGGAGAAAGGTCTAGAGAGGCAAAAGAGCTATACGACAGCCTACTAGCCAATAATGCAAGTGATTCTGTAGCAATGGTAGTAGGTCAAATGGGTGAAAATCCTGCTATTAGGTATAAAACTGCATATGCAGGGGTGGCGTTAGCAAACCATTTTAGAGATAGTTTAAAAACAGACGTACTATTTTTGATAGATAATATCTATAGATTTGCACAAGCCGGTAACGAGCTTTCAACCTTAATGAATATGTTGCCATCAGAAGATGGTTATCAACCAACATTAGTTTCAGAGATGGGGCAGCTACATAGTAACCTAATTTCAACAAATGATGGTTATATTACGTCAGTTGAGGCAGTTTTTGTGCCATCAGATGACTTTACAGACTTTGGGGTACGATCAATTCACCCATATCTTAATAGTTTTGTTATATTATCTCGAGAGGTATATCAACAAGGTATACTACCTGCAATAGATTTGCTAGAGTCATCTTCGACTGCTTTAACACGTGAGATAGTAGGTGATTTTCACTATAATGCATACGAAAGTGCTAAAAATATATTGCAAAAGTCTAAAAGTTTGGATAGGATAGTCTCGTTAATAGGGTTTTCCGAACTTTCACTTGATGATCAGATTACATATAAAAGATCTCAGATTATTAGAAATTATATGACACAAAATTTCTTTGTTACCTCAAAACAGACAGGAAAAGAGGGTAGTTATGTCAAACTTATTGATACTGTTGAAGATGTGTTAGATATTGTAGAGGGTAAGTATGATAAAGAGGATCCAGCAAACTTTTTGTATAAAGGGAAATTAGTTGGAAAGATTAGGGTTTAGACTACGTATACTTCTAGACTGTTGTTTGAAAATGATAAGACTCCTTTTGTTATCTTAAACTCTTTTTTTTCGTTGTTGTTTATGTATATAATAATTTTGTCTTTAATTAGCGACCTAAAATTAGTATGTTTTGCGATAACGCTAAATTCTCCAGCCTCATTAAATGAGCTAAGCCCTATAGCATTACCTTTATAAAGCACCTGATCAGGGTTACTTAAATAAATATCAATAGTTTCTTTAATATTAAAAGATTTATTAAAAATTGGCATTAAAGTAATAATGTTTTAATAATTGATAAAAATCAAGGACTAAGTGTGTTAAATTTCAATTAGTGTTAAGATTTTAATTAGAAACTTAGTTATCTAAATTATTTTTTTAATTATGCAGTTTGCAAAAGTTAAATCAATTGCAGTCGTTGGTCTTACCCCTTACCTTGTTGATGTTGAGGTTAATATAGAATCTAAAGCGTTGCCTAAATTTGAGATAGTAGGACTACCTGGCAAGGCTGTAGAAGAGGCTAAAGAGCGTGTAAGGTCTGCAATTAAAACAAGTGGTTTTGATTATCCAAACAAAAAAATTGTTGTCAATTTGGCACCAGCTGATATACCAAAAGAGGGACCAGTTTATGACCTGCCAATTGCAATTGCGATATTACTTGCAGATGGAAAGTTAACTTTACCTGACATTGATCAGTATGTTTTAATTGGAGAGCTTTCACTTGATGGAAACTTAAGAGCAGTAAATGGGGTGTTGCCAGCAGGAATATTTGCTCTGCAGAACAACCTAAAAGTTGCTTGTTCAAGCCATAACATATCCGAGCTATCACTTATTAAAAACCTTTGCTATATTGCAAACCCAACTTTAAACAGCTTAATAAGTGCACTTAAAAAGCCAGATGAAAGCTTAGTTGTTTCTGATGGTCAATTACATCTTGATGAAAATGTAATTGACGAATCAGAGATTAGGTTTGAGCATATTAAGGGTCAAGAGATGGCAAAACGCGCAATGGAGATTGCAGCCTCAGGTGGGCATAATATTTTGCTAGATGGCCCTCCAGGTTGTGGCAAAAGTTTGCTTGCAAAGGCGCTGTCTAGTATCTTGCCTAATTTAAGCGAAGATGAGCAGTTAGAGGTTTCAAGTATTCACTCTATTGTAGGACTTAATAAGGATGGCATATTAAAAAAGCGCCCAATACGAACTCCTCATCATTCTATAAGTAAGCATGGGTTAATTGGAGGGGGTAGTAATATTAAACCCGGCGAGATATCACTTGCCCATAGGGGGGTGTTGTACTTAGATGAATTTCCAGAATTTCCTCGAACAGTTTTAGAGAGTTTAAGACAGCCGATTGAGGATGGCAAAGTTAGTATAAGTCGAGTTTCGGGAAATATTACGTTTCCTTGCCAGTTTATGCTTGTTGCCAGCCAAAATCCTTGCCCATGTGGGTACTACGGAACAAATATTAAGGACTGTATTTGCAGTATGAACGTTGTTAATAAGTACAGGGGTAAAGTTTCTGGTCCTTTAATTGACCGAATAGACTTATTTGTCTCAATGGAACCTGTTTTGATAGAAAAATTGTTGTCTGAGGAGGAGTCTGAAACGGAATCATCTAGCACTGTTTCAAAAAGAGTGCAAGAGGCTAGGACTATTCAAAGTGATAGGTATAAACAGCTTGACTGTTTAACAAACTCAGAAATCCCCGTTTCTAAAATAAAAATATTTTGTAAATTAGATACAGATTGCCGAAAGTTTTTAACCCAAGCTAGCAATAAGTATGGGTTGTCTGCTAGGTCGGTTAACAGAGTTTT
>JAQBTZ010000027.1 GCA_027624675.1 bacterium | reverse complement strand
CGGTATAATCAGATTTTTTTTAAGGGAAAGAATTTTTTAAATTATCATTTACGTAAATAGAAGGACGGGACTTTTTTACATCCGATAACAATGAATATCTGGTTCCAGAAAATTGACTCTTTGAAATTTTAAAGGACTGTCAATTTTCTTCCACCCATATTTTTTGCCTCCGAACAGTGATAATACAACGTTACTGCTTGAATAAACGATTGTACTAACCTGGTCGAAAGTGCAATAATAACGGCGAAAAACATCAGATATTCATGAACGTTGTGTGAAATGAATGCGCCTATTAAAATACAAATACTATGAGTGATGATGATAAAATTACACAAGCCGCAAAAGCCATTGAAGGAATTGTCAAAGCAGTTCCTGTTTATCAAGATGTGCTTCAACCTGCCGCCAAGCAAATTGGCAAAGGGCTGGGAAACTGTCGCCAAGACTATTCATGTTGCCTTAGCCCCTATTTCTGGACTGGTATGGGGATATGAACACATTAAAGAATTTGTCGAATCCAAAGTCGCTGAAAAGCTTAAGAATATACCAGAGGAAAGAATCCAGACCCCCAGCCCCTTGGTTGCCGTACCGTTACTTGAATCATTACGCTACTCAGGTCATGAAGAAACGCTTAGAGAGTTGTATGCCAATTTGCTTGCCACCTCAATCGATTCGGAAACAGCAAAAAACGCACATCCTGGTTTTGTCCCTATTTTACAAAGTATGTCACCAGGCGAAGCTAAAATAATGAGATTATTTGCAAGTGAAGGTGCAGCACCATTGATTGATGTTAAGGTCAATTTAAAGCCAAAAGGGTTTAAAATTATAGTTAGAAATTTCTCCACAATTGGACAAAACGCAGGATGCGCTCATCCAGAATTATCACCAAACTATTTAGATAATTTAATCAGATTAGGATTACTGGAAATTCCTCCGAATCGATATATCATAGCCGATGGTATGTATGAATCCTTAGAAAACTCTCCACAACTTGCAGAAGTTAAAAAGCAGGTTGAAGCAGCAGAAGATGTTACGCTCGGCTTTGACAAAAAGAAGATTGAACTAACAGATCTTGGTAAACAATTCTGTGCGGCTTGTGTTATAGATAAAAACATTAAAGGCTAGATAAAACGGCGCATTCACATCACACAAAACGGCAAGGAAAGATATTGAACAAAAAACAGGAAAGAGTGCTATCTCTAGGAAAAATGCAAAAAGTTTACAAAATAAAAAAGTCAAAAAATTACAATAATTTTACAAATTTTGAGGTTGTAAGTATTTTAAGGATATTTAGGGAAAAGGTTAAAATAGATATGTTATAATTACCCCGTAGGGAAAAGACCAATTACTCCTGATTTATCAGGAGAGGAAAGTCCAGACAGCATAGAGTAGGGTGGGCGCTGTAAGGCGTCGGCTGAAAGGTCCAGTGCTAGTAAATCGAAAGGTTTACAGACGGTTAAGGAATTAACCTTAACTGAGAGCAACAGAAACGTGTTTAAGACCTGCAATGGTTTTAACTGAAACGGGCAATCCTCCCCGCTGCAATCCACGAAGCACCGTTTTAAGTCTACTCGGCAAGGTGCCAAGTTGGAGCTTAGATTGATTATTGGTAAAACAGAATCTGGCTTACTCTTTCCCTACACAATAATTAGAAACCCAGATTAATTAGTCCAACCCATTTATCTTGAAAAACATATAAAATCAACAATGTACTAACTATAACTAAAGTTAGGTTAATAGTTTTAATTAATGATGTTTTGTAAAATTTGGGATCAATTGATGTTTCTTTATATACAGATGTATCAACACTTTGCACATTATTTATCTTTCTCTCATTTTTATTTTTAGATGCAAGCTGTGCCTTTAGTACCTCTATTTGTCTTTGTGAATTTTTATCATTTTTATTCATATTAAAAAAAATAATACTATAAATTCTTGTTCTTTACGAATATTTCTATAATAATGGTTAAGTTCTAGTAAAAATTTTGAAACTGTTAAATATGAATGAAGATGTTCAGAATGAAGTAATTGATTTAGCTACGGTTGGTAATGTATCAAATTCGATTCCCCCTAAAAATAATAAGAAATATATCGTTTTAGGGTTATTAATCACAAGTTTATTGGTAATCGGGTTAGGTGCATTTTTATTTGTCAATAAGAATAAATCAACTGGTGATAAAGACGTTAATAAATTGAAAGATGAAGTAACAATGACAGGAGGAAATGGAACAGGAGCGGAAAATTTATTTGACGATGGAGAAAAAATACAACCAAGTCCAATAAATGGTGTTTTATATACTCAGAAACAATACGAGGTATTTACAAATCGAAGACCACTAGCAGTTATGATTAATAATCACGTTTTAGCTAGGCCTCAGTATGGTGTTTCATATGCAGATATAGTTTACGAGATAGTTGCTGAGGGTGGAATAACTAGGTGGGCTGCAATTTTTCACTCACAAGGCGCAGGTCAAGTTGGTCCAGTTAGATCAGCCAGAGTATTTTATGCATCAATAGTTGCAGGATATAATCCGTTTTATGCACACTGGGGTGGAGCTTACGTTAACCCTACTGATCCTGAAAATACTACAAATCCCGAAGCAGATGTTTATACATATATGAACAAGATTGGGTTACCAAGTTTAGATCAAGCGTATGTAGGTTCTACAGAGTTTGAAGGAGATCCAGCATATTACAGAGATAATTCGAGGGATGTTCCACTAGAACACACAGGTTATGCTGATACTAATGTGCTTTGGAATTTACCAGGCACAGGTATTAAAGCAATTTATCCCGAGGCAGAGTGGAAAACATATACACCTTTTGGCCAGTGGCAGTTTAAAGAAGATGCTGAGCCAAGCTTAAGATCAAAATCTGCTATGCTTAGCTTTAATTTTTGGGATGTTCCTGAGTTTGCTGTAAAATACGAATATAACGTAGGTACAAATAGCTGGGATAGATCACAAGGTGGGCAGGCCACAGTTGATGCTGGAAATTCAAATAAAAGGATTTCACCAAAAACTGTTATTGTTATGTTTGCAACAGAAAGATCAGCAGGAGATAAAAAAGGACATCTATTTTATGATGTAATTGGTTCTGGTACTGCAAAAATTTATATAGATGGTAAAGAAACCTTAGGAAAATGGATAAAGACTTCAGCTACAGAAAGAGAGATTTTTTATGACACCATTGGTAATCAGATAAAATTTGATAGAGGACAGATCTGGGTTGAGGTATTACCTGCCGGTAATTCAGTATCATTTGTAAGTCAGTAATTCTGCTGATTTAAGGAAAAAAGTTGCATGATAGAAAAAATATTTGTCTCAGAAGTACGGGTAAGACTTTTGAAAGAGTTAATATTAAGTGATGAAGAAGATCTTCATGTACGAGAACTAACACGAAGAATAAAGACCGAGGTAAACGCGGTTAGGCGTGAGCTTGATAATCTGGAAAGTATAAAGCTTGTTATAAGAGTACCAAGAGGAAATAAGGTGTTTTACTCTATTAATCGAACACATACTTTATTTCCAGAATTACTTGGTATGATAGGGAAAGAGTACGGACTTGGGAAAAAGTTATTAGCAAGTTATAAAAGCTTAGGTGATGTTAAGTTTATTACGTTAAGAAGAGGTTATATCGAAGGGGTGAAATCGAAAAATAAAAAAGAGGTGGATTTATTAATGATTGGAAAGATTGATATTGAAAAGGCAGAAAAATTAATTAATGAAGAAGAAGAGAGATCAAACACACAAATTAATTTTAGTGTTTTTGATTTTGATGAGCTAAATTTTAGAAAAGAACGTAAAGACCCTTTCCTTATGGGGATTTTATTAACCCCAAAAGTAATGATAGTAGGTTCTGAGGAGGAATTAACAGGATGATAAAATCAAGATTAAAAATTTATTATTTAATAATTATTGTTACTGTAATTTGTTTTTTCATTGCAGTACCTACAATTCCAGTGAAATTTAATATTGGACAGTATAAGGTTGATACTGCAATTGGCGGAGATATTATCGAAGCAAACTTTCCAATTATTGGAAGAATCTACAAAAAGTTTGAGTTTAAAAAGGGTTTAGACATTCAAGGTGGTGTTCATGTTGTTTTACAGGCAGATATGAAAGATATCTCAGAAAATGATAGATTGAAAGCAATCGAATCAGTCAAAAATGTAATTGAGCGTAGGGTTAACCTTTTTGGAGTGAGTGAGCCAACTATTGTTACCTCAAAAATTGGCGTTGGGGAGAATGCAGAATACAGAGTTGTTGTTGATATGCCAGGGGTGTCAGATACTAAAGAGGCAATAAGCTTAATTGGAGAAACAGCACAGCTTGAGTTTAGAACATTATACGAACCAGTTGATGGAGTAGAACCACCAGATGGTTTAATAGATGTACAAGGTTTAGGTGCATTTTTATCTACTGACTTAAACGGCAAAGATTTAAGACGAGCAGAAGTAGTATTTAATAATAGTTCACAAAGCACTGATTCTGGTCCGCAGGTTTCATTATCATTTAATATAGATGGTTCAAAAAAATTTGCAAAACTTACGCAAGATAATTTAGGTAAACCAATTGCTATATTTTTAGATGATCAGATAGTAAGTGCTCCAACGGTACAAAGTGTAATAGCAGATGGTAACGCGGTTATTTCAGGATCTTTTACAGTTGAACAGGCAAATTCTTTAGCAATTCAGCTTAGAGCTGGTGCGTTACCTGTTCCGGTAAAAATTATTGAACAACAAGAAATTGGTCCAACGTTAGGGCAGGTATCCGTGAATAAAACAATAATAGCAGGTGTTATCGGATTTATCTTGGTTGCTATATTTATGATTTTAAATTATGGAAGACTTGGATTAATTGCTAATGTTGCTTTAACAATATATGTTTTAATTATTGTTGCAATATACAAAGGAGTTATTCCTGGTTTAGGATCTATAGTTTTAAATCTTCCAGGGCTTGCAGGGTTTTTGCTGTCAATAGGAATGGCAGTTGATTCTAACATATTAATTTTTGAAAGAATTAGAGAAGAGTTATTGCAAAAAAAACCACTAGGAATAGCAATAGAAAGGGGTTTTCAGAGATCATGGAGTTCGGTTCGTGATGCTAATTTTGCAACATTAATAACTGCATTTATATTAACTAATCCTTTTAACTGGAATTTTTTAGTTACAAGTGGACCTGTTAGGGGATTTGCTATAACACTTACAATTGGAGTATTTGTTAGTTTATTTACAGGTGTTGTTGTAACAAGAAATTTAATAAGGGTATTTTTTAAGGGGGTAAATATTTAATGATTAAATATATTCAAAATAGAAAATATAACTATATTTTTTCTGGATTGTTAATTACACTTAGTATTTATTTTTTACTAGTTTATAGATTAAATGTCGCTATTGATTTTACTGGAGGAACAAATTGGAATATTCAAACGGATTTAAAAACTGAGGAAATAAAGGAAATAATAAGCAATAATAAAATTGAGGTTTATAAAATTGATGTTAAAGATGGTATTTATAATCTAAGTTTAAATACAATAACTTCAGAACAAAAGAATAAAATATTAGATGAACTAAAGGGAAAAGATAAAAATCTAGTAGAAAATAAATTTGAAACAATAGGCCCCTCTTTAGGTAGAGAGCTACTTATAAAAACTTTGATTGCGATTGCTTTATCATCAATTGCGATTATGCTTTATGTATCATATCAATTTAATGAAGCAGTATTTGGTGTTTCTGCCATTATTGCAATGATTCATGATGTTATTATCTTAATAGGAAGCTTTTCATTTTTGGGTCATTTTTATGGTGTTCAAGTTGATTCACTTTTTGTTACCGCGGTGTTAACTATATTAAGTTTTTCAGTTCATGACACAATTGTGGTTTTTGATAGGTATAGAGAAGTTCGAAAGAATCAACCTAAAATGGCTTTAGAAGAACAAATGAATTTGGCAATAAACAGTACTATGGTTAGATCATTAAATAATTCAGTTGCAACCGCAATAATGTTACTTGCAGTATTTTTACTTGGTGGTGAAACAATAAAATGGTTTGTGTTAGCACTATTTATTGGAATAATAGTAGGAACGTATAGCTCACCATTTGTTTCGACTCCGTTAGTATATGAATGGTTAAAAAGACGTAAGTAGTTTTTAACATTTATAATTTAGTTTTTTAATTTAAATTTCTCTTATGTCAAACTGGAAACTCAAAAGTGAAAAATTAATAGATAGTCATAAGTTAGCTTTTGAACAACTACTTACAAATAGAGGGGTTACTAATTTAGTCGAGCTAGAAAAATATAGTAATCTTGATCAAAAAAGTATTATAGAATTTTTAGGTAAAGATTTTATTAAAAGTATTAAAAAATCTGTAAAATTAATTAACACTGCAATTAAAGAAAATCTACCTATCGTTATTCATGGCGATTACGATGCTGATGGCATAACTTCTACTGCGATACTTTGGCAAGCAATTTATGAGGAGTTAGGTTACAAAAATGTATTTCCGTATATTCCAAGTAGGTTTGACGAGGGGTATGGGCTAAGTTTTGATTCGTTGCAAGCGATAGATGAAAAGTATTTTGGAGAAAAAAAAGGGTTACTAATAACGGTTGATTGTGGTATTACGGCAGTTGAGCAAGTTAAAAAGGCACAAGAGATGGGAATTAAAGTTTTGTTAACCGATCATCATCAAAAAGCTAAAGATGTTCCAGAGTCAGATTGTTTAGTTTGGACAGATAAACTTTGTGCAGTGGGTATAGTTTATTTTATTGTAGCTAGTCTGATTAATAAAATAGGTTTTGGCATAGATTTAGTTGCAATAGGTACGATTGCAGATCTACAACCATTAGCAAATATAAATAGGGAGTTAGTAAAGAGGGGGTTGGAAATAATTAATAAAAATCCTAGGGTAGGTGTTAAGCAGTTATTAAATATATCTGGATTTGAAAAAGAGGTTAAGGCGAAAGATGTAGGATGGGTAATTGCACCTAGAATAAACGCGTCAGGAAGGCTAGAGAACGTATTTGATGCTTTAAGGCTGTTATACACTAAGGATATAAGTTTGGCTCAACAATACTCAAGAAAACTTAATCAAATTAATATAGAGCGACAACAGAAAACGCTCGCAATGATTAAGATTGCAGAGGATCAAGTTAACGGAGATCTGATAAGTTTTATTACTGGCAAGGATTTTCATGAGGGGATAATTGGTTTAGTAGCAGGGAGGCTTACTCAAAAATATTATAAACCTGCATTAGTAATACAAATTGAAAATGGTATTGCTAAGGGATCAGCAAGGTCAATACCCGAAATAAATATAATAGAGTTACTTCGAAAATTTGAACCTGATTTTATAAATCTTGGAGGACACAGTGCGGCTGCTGGATTTAGTATTGGCGCTGATAAGCTAGAGTCATTAAAATCTAATTTAAT
>JAQBTZ010000026.1 GCA_027624675.1 bacterium | reverse complement strand
AATCTCACCAAGAGTTATTAGACAAGGTAAATGGGATTAGAATCTATTCGGATTTAGCACATTCTGCAGTTAAGGCAAAAGCGACGATCAAGGCTTTTAGCCAGGTATTTGATAAAAGTAAGATTAATATAGTTTTTGATGTGTACGCACCATCTATGAAAAACAAAGAAACTCTAAGTTGGTTTGATAATGTGTTTGGTGAAATTAAAGCAGTTTATATACCTAAGGTTAATGCGGTAAAAACGGAAAACGGTTTAATAACAGGAAAAGACATAGTAAATGCAATTAAAAAAACATACGAAAAGGTTGAGTACGTACCAGATGATATAAAGTTAGCAGATATGATAGCTAGTGATGTAAAGAGTGGTGATATAGTTATATATATGTCGTCTGGAGATGTAAGTAAAAAAGTAGAATTATTAAAGCATAAACTAAATGAAAAAATTTGAAGAGTTAGTTAAACAAGAAATAGATAAATACCTAAACCTAAATGTTGGAGGTGTGTATTGTAAAGTTCCATATATATTTGGATCTAGCTGGATGGAGTTTTGGAGAACTGGTGGAAAAGGCTCTGTTGAGCAGATAAAAGTTGAAGCAGAGAAGCTTTTTACACTTTACGATTTGGTACCTGCAGAGATGACAGAGTTTGAAAGGTATAAGTTTTTGAGAGATAAACGTGTTGGAATAGATTGTTCGGGGCTTGTATATAATGTTTATGATCAGATAACAAAGGAATTATTTAACAAACCTTTAAGTAGTTACGTAGTACGTTTTGCAGGTTTAATAGGACAGATTGATAAGTTGGTTTTTAGTTTTAAAAGAAGTAGAAGAATAGCCTCATACCATTTAACATCTGATCTTAACTCTTTTCCAGTTGAAAATCTAAAAGATATTAGGATTGGTGATATGATTAAGATGAAAAGTTCGGACCCTGAAATAGGTCATGTTGCTATAATTTATAACATTGATATTTCTCAAGATGAGATAATTTATGCACATTCTAGTTTTAAGACAAAAACAGTTGGGCCACACTTAGGAAAGATTAGAGTTACAAATTATGACTTACCAATAGATAAACAGGACTGGGAGGAGGTTTCAGCGAAAGGCGACAGTATTAGTACAAATGCAAGCTCTGAAGAGGGGTTGGGTTTAAGAAGATTAAAGATTTTTACAGAGACAATTTAATAATATGTTATTTAAATTTTTAATGATCTCTATTTTATCAATGGCATTTACAACTGTTTTAATGGTGCCTTTTTTAAATTTTATGTACTCGCTTGGAATAAAAAGAGCATGGGAGGGAAAGAAAAATATTAAGAACAGCTTTTTTAGAAAGTTTCATGGATGGAAAGTAGGGACACCAACAGGTGGAGGGGCTTTAGTACTTTTATCAATTTTTATCTTTTCGGGTTTATATTATATCTTAACTAGTTTCTCGATAAATTGGACTACAGCAACACTATTTATTACCCTTTTATTATTTGGACTACTCGGAATGTATGATGATTTAATAAAGACTTTACTATATAAGAGAACAAAGTTTTGGGGTTTACGAATGAAACATAAATTAATTTTACAATTAGTAATTGGGTTTGTGATAAGTTACTTACTTTATTACAAAGCAGGTATAACCTCGGTATATCTACCTTGGTACCCCGATGGAATAAGACTTATGCTTGCCCCATCAGTTGCAATTATAATATATACATTAACTATAGTTGGATCTGCAAATGCATTTAATATTACAGATGGTTTAGATGGATTGATGACAGGAATGTTTTTAATTTCAAGTTTGTTTTTGTGGATAATTATTGGTACTTTAAAAATCCCAGGTGATGTAGAGTTAGTACTAGCTGTAACAGTTGGGGCTTTAATCCCATTTTTGTATTTTAATATTTACCCTGCTAGAGTTTGGATTGGAGATACGGGATCTATGTCTCTAGGGTCATTAATGGCGGTACTATTTATAATGTCAGATTCACTTTTTGCTTTTCCTTTTGTTGCTTTGGTTTTTGTTATAATAGCATTTTCAAGCATATTTCAGATGTTTACGAAAAAATTTTTATTGAAAAAGTATATGAAGATAGCACCAATACATTTTCATTTTCAGGCAATGGGATGGGATGAAACCAAAGTAGTTATGCGATTTTGGTTATTTTCTGTGGTAACAGGTTTAACTGGGCTTGCAATAGCTTTAATTGGAAGAGCGAACTAAAGTTGTCAGTTATTTTTGTGCTAAGAGATGATCAACCTGGGTAGGTTCAAGATTTGTAACCTCAAGTTCAACCTCACAGGAATCACAAACAAGTACATCACCAACTTCGGTGTTATCAGGTAGAGAAACGGATTTTGAACAATCGGGACAATTAACTTGTGACATATAAATAAAATTAATTTATTACGTTAAATAGAATATACTATGAAAAGTGGAATTTGGAAATACTCAGAAAAACTATCGCAAATAAATCAAGATAATATGTGTTCGTTAGACGAAGGCAATACTAAGGTGTCTGAGCTTTTTGGGGTGTATATAAAAAGAGAAGATTTAAACCCAACAGGTTCGTACAAGGATAGGGGGGCAGCATATAGAATCTCAGTTGCAAAAGAAAAAGGTGAGACAGAGCTTGTAGTTACCTCGACTGGTAATTTTGCAATCTCAATGGCTACTTATGGAAAAAACTTTGGGATTAATATTACAGTTTTTGTACCACAAAACATTTCTAATGAAAAAGAGGTAATATTAAATTCAACAGGTGCAATAATAATTAAGACAGATAAGCCAGTTTTAGAGGCAAAGAAATATTCATTAGAAAAAAAAGTTTCTTATGTTAGACAAAGTTTAGATTTAAATGTTTTAGAAGGGTTTAAAACATTGGTGTTAGAGGTTTTTGAAGGTGGTATGCAATATGATAATATAATTTTTCCAGTAAGCTCTGGAACTTTATTGTTAGCTTGTTTTAATGCAATTAAGGAAAATAATCTAAAAATGCCAAGACTTATTGCTGCACAAACTACCTATAATACATATATTGCTAGAGAATTTTATAGTGACTATGAAAAATCATTAGTGCCAAGTATTGCTACCTCGTTAAATGTAAAGTTAAGACCAGAAAAACTAGAACAAGTACTAAATGCAATTACAGAGAGTAACGGTACAGCAATAGTTGTGTCAGAAGAAAACATGATTAATACTCAAAAATTATTATCACAAAATGATTTGGATCTGGGATATGAAAGTAGCCTTGCATTTTATGCCTCACAAAATATGCAATTTAAAGGTAACACATTAGTAATTTCTACAGGAACAAAAAGATGAACAGATTTTTCATAACACCTGATATACAAACAGCAATAGGTGCTCTTTCTGTAGATCCAGAGATTATTATCGTTTGTATAGATAAAAGCAGTGTGATTACAAGATTAAGATTGGAGGGCTATAAGATATTTTCTTATCAACAAGAAACTGGTAATATAATTTTACGAAATTCGAAATTACTCTTAATGCAAACTGAAACTAAGCAGTTTATAAATTCATTTGATGGAGCCAAGCAGTTTATATTTTTTAAGCCACTAATATTGCCTAACAAACTTTTAAGCGATTATGGTTTTCCAATAATATTAAATAATGACGCAATTTTGTCCGCACAGATAGAAAACAAGCTATATGTAAAAAACTTTGATGTCAAAACTCCAACAGAGATAACAGAGGTTAAAGAATACCCCGTGGTATTACAATTTGAGACTGGTTATGCGGGTAATTCGACATTTATTGTTCATGATGAGAAAGATTTACATACTTTAATCTCCTTGAAAAAAGATAAGTACAAGATAGTTGAGTATGTAGAAAATTATGGAACTTACACTAATAATTGTTTTTGTGATGAAAAAAAGGTATTTATCTCGCAACCTTTCTTTCAGTACACAGGAATTAAAGGCTTAACAAGAACAAAACTAGGCTCGTGTGGTAATAATTTTTATACAGACCTAGACGATAATATAAAAGATGAGATAAAAGTTTACTCAAAAAAAATTGGAGAACACTTAATAAAGATTGGGTACAAAGGTGCCTTTGGTATAGATTTTGTTTTAAGCCAGAAAAATGAGCTGTTTGTAATAGAGATAAACCCAAGATTTACAGCCTCAATTAGCTTTTTTACTCAGCTTGAAAAATCTCAGAGAAATCAGTCTTTCTTTGAGAAACAGATAAAAATATTTTCAGGAGAAGAGATTGATTATGAATATGAAAGTAAATTAAAGGGAAAAAGGTTGCTTTTAAGAAACGACTCGTTTGAAGATGAGATTATTAAGGGTGATTACAAATCTGGAATATATAAAATTGAAGATGAAAATTTTATTTTTCAACGTGAAGAGTTTTTTGTAAGCGAACTAAAGGAAAATGAGGTATTACTTTTTATTAAAGATAAAGGTTTTGTTGTTACTCCTGAAACTGATATGGTTAATCTTTATACCCTTGAAAATATATCCGAAGATACATTAATAAATAGCCTGATTAACTTAAAAAGACAGATAACCTAATGAAACAAAAAATAACTAAGCAAAGTTTTAATATACAGTTTTTATTTACCTTGCTGTTTTTATTAGGGTTTGGGGTACTAATGGTATACAACGCATCTGTATCATTTGCGGGGGACGAGTTTGGTGAAAAATATTATTTCTTTTATTTACAGATAAGCTGGGCTGTTATTGGGTTGATTGGGTTAGTTATAGTTAGCCATATAGATTTAGAATATATACAGAAAATGGCGCCTAAGTTAATGTGGATAACGTTAATTTTACTTGTATTTGTTCTGATACCAACATGGTTTGCACCTGCTGTTAACGGGGCAAGACGTTGGATATATCTAAACCCAAGCCCGTTACCAGAATTCCCTTTCATAGGCAGAATAGGTTTTCAGCCGTCAGATTTAGCTAAGGTAATGTTTTCGATATACTTTGCAGATATAGTAACAAGATTTAAGTTAGGTAAGATAAAGAAAAAAACTTTAAGTATATTATTGATTGTATTTGCAACAGTTGGACTAGTATTTTTAGAACCAGATTTTGATACCTCGATGTTGATTTTACTAATTGCAGTTGCGATTTTATTTGTTGCTGGGTTACCATACCTCTATTTTCTTATAGGAGTACCAACTTTTTCCTTTATTGGGTTTTTATTTATACTTGTTTCAGATTACAGACGGGAAAGGTTATTTACATTTTTCTCACCAGAAAAAAGTAATTTGTCAGAGTCCGGTTACCATATTACACAAATATTAATTGCGTTAGGTTCTGGCGGAATGTTTGGATTGGGACTTGGAAACTCGGTTCAAAAATATGGATTTTTACCCGAAGTTACAGCAGACTCTATATTTGCAATAATAGGAGAAGAGTTTGGATTTATAGGATCCTCATTAATAATATTGCTTTTAGGGTTTTTCTTAATTAAGGGATACGAGATTGCAAAAAATGCAAAAACAGATTTTGGAAAGTATGTTACAACAGGAATAATGGTATGGATGTCTGCACAGGTGTTTTTAAACTTAATGGCAATGGTTAAGATATTGCCTTTAACTGGGGTGCCTTTACCATTACTTTCGTATGGAGGGTCAAGCATGGTATTTGGACTTATTGGACTTGGAATAGTATTAAATGTAAGTAAAAATGGATAACAATAAAAAAAAGATATTATTTACAGGAGGCCATCATACACCTGCAGTAAGTGTAATTGCGCAGATAAAAAAGCAACGCATGTTAGTAGATTTGGTGTGGGTAGGGCATAAATTTAGTATGACTAATGATACATCTCAGTCTGCAGAGTTCAAAGAAATTACAGGTTTAGGAATAAAGTTTATAGAGCTAAAAGCATCAAAGATGTATAAAAACGTTAATCTAGGTTCGGTATTAAAGTTTGCTATAAGTTTAATTGTAAGTATTAGGATAATAAAAAAAGAAAAACCAGATTTAATAGTAAGCTTTGGCGGGTATTTAGCGGTGCCAATAGTAATAATAGGAAAGTTGTTTAAGGTAAAGGTGATTTCACACGAACAAACAAGGTCATCTGGATTTGCAAATAGAGTAATTGCATATTTTGCAGATGAGATATTATTAACATGGCCATCTTCTGCAAAGTTTTACACGAAATTTCAAGATAAAACTAATATAGTGGGGCTGCCAGTTAGAAAGAATATTTTTGAAGGAAACAAACTTACAAACTTAAATCAAGACTTATTAACGATATATATAACAGGAGGAAAGCAAGGTTCACATACAATCAACCTAGCAGTTGAAGAAAGTTTAAATAAAATACTGCAAGGATTTAACGTAATACATCAGGTTGGAAGTAACAGCTACTATAAAGATTTTGAGAGAATGAAAGGATTAGGACAAGGTAAAACAGGCAAGTATATAATTTTAGAGTTTGTAGGGCAAGATGAAATTGGTAGCGTGTTTCAAAGTAGTGATATAGTTATAACAAGAGGAGGAGCTAACATAATTTACGAACTAGGTTTACTGGGAAAGCCCGCGGTAATAATTCCAATCGCAAACTCGTCACATAACGAACAATTTGAAAATGCAAAATTTTTAGAAGAAAATGGATCTGCGATAATAATTACAGAAGAGACTTTGTCGGGTAGTACTTTGTTAGACTCTTTAAAAAGTATAAAAGACCAACTTAATGTATATGAAAGCAACGCTAAAAAAATTAACTCAAAACTTGAGAAAAATACAGATGTTTCAATCACCGAAAAGATCAGCTACTGGCTTTCAAAATAAGGTAAAGTTTAAGTTGCCAGAGGGGAAAGGAAAAAATAAGCGCCAGTTTTTAAAGGTTTTTAGAAAGTTTCGATCAATCATAATTATCTCAATACCAGTCTTATTACTTCTCATATTAATATTAATCGAATATACATTTACTCCATTTTCAGTAGCAAATATAAATCCAACAAACTTTACGCTTACCCAACAAGACAGATTGTTAATAATTGGCAAAAAATTATATCTGATAAACCAAGATAAGGTAAATAATGTTTTAATACCAAACCATATTCAGATACAAAGTTTTGAAATCAAGAAAAAATATCCAAGCACTATCGAGATAACTGCAGAAAAACGAAAAGGAGTTTTTAAGATTAAAAATGATAAATCATACCTAATAATTGATGAGTTTGGGGTAGTTTTTGAAAGTGTAAAAGAAAGTAAGCTACCTGATTTGCCAATTAAGGTAAAAGAGATAAATGTGGGGACAATACTTGAAAAGTCAGAGTTACAGTTATTTTCAAAAGTAGTAAAAAGCTTACTAGATTTTAAATTACAGGTAAGCTCGATTTACTTAGAGGGGGAGTACATATATGTTTTAATTAAAGATAAATATATAATAAGATTTAATCAAGAAAGCTATGTAGATGAGATAATTTTGTTTAGAAAAGCGATAACAATGATAGATTCGGAAGGTGAAAAGATAAGCGAGGTAAGGTTTGTTGAAAACAAGGTAGTGAT
>JAQBTZ010000025.1 GCA_027624675.1 bacterium | reverse complement strand
AAAAGTGGCTAACAAAGTGGCTAACGCTCGTCAGGTTTATTCCATGTTTATTTCATTTTATACTTGCATAATAGTTATATATACCTATATTATACATATAAGGTTAATTTATTATGGCTAACGAGAAAAATAGTGAATTTAAAAGTGGCTAACCATATGGCTAACCAACAAAAGGGAGTAAAAAATGCAGAACATACCAAGAACATCACATAAAAAGGGAGTAAACTAATGATTAAATCAGTTTTAATTCAAGCAACACCTTACTATAAAAAAGCATCCTTCATTCGTAAAATGTCTGCTATGGCAAAACGTGAGCGTTTAGAACGTGAGCGTAAACAAAAAGAACAACAAACTCAACAAAAAGAAAAGACAAAAAGTTTATGATGCTGAAAGGCAAAATGAATTAGATTATATTCAAAATAGCTTAAATCAATATGGAGAATAGATAATGGATTTAGTAGAACTAGATAAACAAATCAAAGAGCATAAAGTATTGTATGCATTTAAAGATGGTGTAGCAGATGGATTGTTGCATGGTGTAAAAGATGCCAAACAGACACATCATTATTATAAACAAGGTTATGAATTTGGTTTAACTATGTTTAGGGAACATATATTAGAACAAATGAGAATAGAGGAAGAAGTGTAATGGATAATTATTTTATAAGCGAAATAAAACCATATGAAATTAAAAGTAAAAATTATGAGGGTTTTTGTTTTAGATTTAAATCTGCAACCATGAAAAGCTATAGAAGGAAAGTTGCTAAAACTAGAAAAGAATTAAATTTAATTAGAAAAAAAATGACATCTGAATTTGAAAATAATGTCACTAAAACTGAAGTTGCTATGTTTAAAGATATAGCTAAAATGGCATTAAAAATGCGATTAAATGCTGTCGGCAGAAGGGTAAATGGTATTAGGCAAAGATCATATGAAAATGATGAAAGACACATCAGGTTACATCTAGAACCATTTTATGATGGTGTTAGCATTAAAGATATCACAACTGGAAAAGTTAATAGCTTTATTGATGAAAAAGCTAATTCTAATATGTCAGCTAAATCAATCAGACATTGTATTAACACTTTATCAATGATTATGAAATTTTCAGTTGATCAAGGTTATATAATGAGAAATCCTTGTAGTAGTGATGAGAGAAAAGAAATTCAGGGTTCAGTTATTGAGCGTGGCGGTTATTCACATGATCATATTTCTAAATTACTTAAAGTAGAAAAGACTTTATATTTAGATACTTTTATTATGTTTTCTGCATTTACTGGAATCTCAGCAAATGAATTGCAGGGTTTACAATGGGAAGATATTAATTTTACTAAGTCTGAAGTTTCCATTATGAGAAATGTTTATAGATACGATGCTCAAGATTTAAAAAATAATTTTAGAGTTAGAGTATTAGGATTGCCTGCACCATTAATGAGTTTATTAAAAAAATGGAAATTACAATCTAAATGTAATTTATGGATATTTCCAAACGCTGACAACATTAAACCTTTTGAACAAAATGCTATGAGGAAACTTATTAAAACTGTTTGCAAACATTCAGACGTTCCTGATTATGGATTAGGTGGTTTTAGAAAGTATTACAACACTAGCATGATTGGTGAAGTGCCTGACCATATTCGTAAAGCAAGAATGGGGCATAGCAAAAACTCTAAAACTGCTGAAGTTCATTACACTATTATTGATCTTGAGCAGGCTAGAAGTCCAATTCAAGCACAGAGAATATTACAAAAATTATTAAGTTAGATATCGTCAATAATAGTTTTTGTTTCTAAATGAGTATGACCCATTCTTTTATAAAAGGCTTTATCTTCTTCTACGTTTGGCTCATCTTCAAAAACCATTTCATCAGGAGATGGCGGTATTGGATTATCAATAAATTTATCATAGATTTCTTTTAATTTAAAATTACCATCTAGTTTTGACAAATGACATTCATGGCACATAAAAGGTCTATATCTTTTAGATTTAACTTTGGGTAATTCATCACCGCAATATTTACAAAAATCATAACGAGTTAAATTCATCTTTTAACCTTTTTAATTCAAATCGGTAATCATCAAAACATTTTAACCCGCAAAATTCCTTTTTGTTTCCATTAACTGCACCGCTAAAACGCCAATCAAAAGTTTTACTGCAATAATCGCAATTAGCCATCAGAGGGTTTGGGTGCATCTGATTGTTTGACGGCTTTTTCCACCGGCTCATTTTCACAAACTCCTGAACAGCAATCTAAAGCAATTGTTAATTTGCAGACAACACATTGCTCCGCAGATCTTGTGATGATTGGTCTCCAAGCAGATTTGCAAACAGGGCAAACTTCCATGATTAAATCTTTTTCTTTTTATAAGAATAACGAACACCTTTTGTCGCAGATCCATTTTTTAAAGGGGGAGTAACATTAGGTTTCATAATTTCACTAAGCGGAGAAACACCAAACGAAACTTCTATTGGTTTGGGAAAATACCTTCCATTATCGATTTCTTTATAGGCTAGTGGATCATCTTCAAACATCATTTCATCTTTAGAAACTGGAATATTTTTATTATTTAATTTTTTGCATATAATTCTAATTTCAGAATTACCACCAACTTCTTCTCCACGACACACAGGACACATTTTAGGCTTATCACGAATTATATTACTGCTTCTTAAAGGCTCATTACATTTCTTACAATTTGGATAATTTAAAGCATCATTTGCAATTTGATCTTTAGTTCTTCTAATGGTTGGCAAATATCTTAAATTTTTATTCTCCAATCTTATCCTCAGCCAGTTCTCCTGCCAAAGCGATATAACCTAAAGCATCTACGAAACTGTCTTTCAATGTTTTGTCATATGAAATTCTAGATATTTTTAATAAAGCCATCATAACCCCAACGTCATGAGATTTGATGTCATGCCCTAAATAACTACTCCACAGAGTAGCTATCCGAGCAAAGTTGTCCAAAGCATCACCATAATTCTGATGACGATCTCCATTAATTAATTCATCAGCATCTTGTAATAATTGGCTTCTGTCAGAAAGGGATTTCATCGTTCAACTCCGTAGAATTAATCATAGTTTTGTTTTCAGAAACTTTATTTGGATCAGCTTTAACTAGCTTGCCTGCTATCCAATTCTCATTCTTCTGATAGACGTTGGCATAAAATATTTCGCCATTAATAACTAATTTGCCATTAAAATCTGAGTGCCAATCTTCAGTTTTGCGATCATTTTTATTTATGGAAATAGTCAGTTCGTCTACTCCATATTTAATCATTGATTTATCTTCCATTAAGTTCTCCTTTTTTGGTTTTAAATTTATTAATAATGTTTTGGTCTGTTGGCTTATGTTTTACATATAAGTCAGTTAATTCTTTTTCAGTTTTTGCATTTGCAATTAAAGAATTAAAGTCTACCTCAGGAGGTGGGGAGGAGTGATTGCCCCCTGAAGTAGAAACACCAACAGTAATTTTGGGAGCGACTGGTGGTGTAATTGTTGCGACTTCTCCATCGTCATCGTCTGAAGGAAGTCCGAATATACTTTGCAATCCATAGCGTTTTGCATATGAAATGGCTGATCCCTGCTTTTGTGGATCATTAGGATCTTTAGAAACTATTTTAGTTCTGCTAATTCTCATTTCTCCTGATGAGTGCATCATTACAGTTCGGACAAAACTAATGTCACCTTCAAAATCCATCTCTTGAGTAAAGGTCAAACCAAATTTACTAGAACTCCTGACAGTTTTTATAACGCTTTCTAAACTTGCATATTTGTTTCTAAAATGCGGGTTAACTTTATCTTCAAAAGCGTGAGGATTAGTTTGGTGAAAAGCAATTAAAGCCATAGCAATATTGTTATTGTTTTGTTTAATTTGCTCAGGTTGTGAATTGGTATAACGTGGAACTGGTATAACGTGATCTAATTGTTGCATAATAAAATCCTTTTAGCGTTGTTTTTTGCGACTTTTACAGCTATGCCATGACCAAAAGCTTCAGAAGCATTTCGGGGAACTAGCTTTTTAATTTTGGCTTCAGCATCCTTAAAGATTTCATTTGCTCCAAGCGTTTGAATATATTGCTCAGCAAAGGCTTTCCATTTTGGATCTGCCTGCATATCTACTGGAACTTTATCTTCTTGTGGGATTGGTGCTTCAGCAGTTGGAATGTCAGTTGGCTCAATGTCCATTTCAATGCAACCCATAAACCATTTGGCAACGTTAATTAATTTCAACTGATATTCAGGATCAATTTTAACTTCATGCAGGGTTGGCTGATCTCCGCCTTTAATAAAAGACAGCAAGCCATAAGGACATTTCTTTTTAGTTTCTTCTTCTATTAAATAAGCGTTCCAATGAAGTTGCGGGCTGTAATATTTAATTAAGCGTGGAATAACGTCTTTATATTCTTCATCACGTTTAGGCCTACCCATAGTAAATTTAGCATCGATAACCGCTAATTTATTTTTGTAACCTTTAACAACGCCATCGACAGTACACCGCATAAAGGGGTACTTCTTGCCATTAAAGACTTTTTGTCTGTCAATTATTGGAAGGTCAATAAAATGTTCAGTCCATTCAATATTGGCTTCTTCAGTTATAACACCCATTTGGACAGCCCAAACAAGTGATAAATCATCTCGTTCAATTCGATTTGTTTTTTGATTAAATAGTTTTAATATTCTTTCAGGATCGCCTGAAGCTAGTGTGGTAATATCAGAACCACCAATAGTATTTTTTCGCTCTTCAAGGCTCTTAGTATCAAGCCCCATATTAACAAAATATTCTTTTCCCATAAATTATACTCCTCATTCTTATGAGAACTATAACTTATAGCTATATATATGTCTATAGAAAACTTATAAAAAGATTATTAAAATTTTGATCTTGTTCCAACAATCAAATGTATTGCAACGATTTCGCTATTTTTAAAAGTTTCGGTTTTAGAAGGATTAAGCGTTTGCAATTTATATTGTCTGTCAGTTATATCAAAAACTTTTCTAAAAATTCCGACAACAATATTATCAACATTTATATGTACCAAAACATAATCGCCAACTTCAGCTTTCAAATCAGGATTAATATAAAGCAGTTCACCATGATTATAACGGGGCAACATTTCCTCGCCATTCATGAAACATGAATAACTGTCATTCACATTATACAGATAATCAGGTCTAACTGTATGACTAACAAATTGTTTTTGGATTTGTATGCCTTCACCATTTAAACGAGGCATCCCAAATAAAGGAAGATCTTCTTTAAATTTGTTTTTGATTTGCTGTATATAATGATTAGGATCAAATTGCGTTGAAACTATTTCGTCAATTTCTAATTTGAAAAAATCACATAATTTATTTATATGCGATCCAATTTTTCTATCGCCTCTTTCCATCTTAGAGTATTCAGGTTGTGCAATTCCAATAGCTGACGATATATAGCTTTGTGCTAAACCTCTACTGGTTCGAAGGCTATGAAGCCTATTTGGGTATTTCATTTGTTTTTCCTATTTTAATTAAATTTAATGTTTTTTAAAAATAACTAATTTGGAGGGGCTAATGGAAGATTTGACCATGCCTGACAATATATAATATTGTGGTAACGTTTTTTTTGTACTTTAATTTTAAACAACAAGGTGTACTTGTCAGCTCCATTTCTGTCAATCTTGTCGGTTTAATTTGAAAATTTAACATTTTGCAAGTCCTTTTTAAAAATATTTTGGTGGACTAACATTGATCCCACCAATGCCGTATTTATTCTTATATATAACTATAAGGCATATATCAACATATTTATGATTAACATAACACAGGCTTGTTGAAGAACGAGGATGGGCAGAACAGAACCTTGTATTCGTTGCGTCACACCTACGCCACCTTTGAACTGTTGCGTGGGGGCACTGACATACACACGCTCAGCAAGCAGATGGGCAACTCAGCGGCAATGATTGAGCGGCACTACTCAAAGTTGACGGCAACGATGGCGGCTGATAGGTTGGCTTGATATTTTTGTTGATTCTTATTTTGAGATGTGTATGATCTGAAAAAGTAAGAAAAGAATTTTAAATGACTAAAATTATTTTGCTAAGTTTTAATTAATTGAAAGAATCTATATGATAAAAATCATTGCATTGTTGGCTTGTATATCCCTAGTTGCTGGTTGCGCGACTCGTCCTGAAAGCATACCCGCATCATATGTATCACACGAAAAATACAGCGGAAGAGACTGTGGAGCATTGGCACTTGATCTTTCTAATGCCCGCGATGAATTACAAAAATATTCAAAAATGCAAGACACCACAGCCAATGTCGATGCTGCAAGTGTATTCTTTGTGTTGATACCTGTAAGTAAATTGTCTGGTGATCACGCTGGTGATGTTGCTAAATGGAAAGGTGAAGTTGAAGCAGTCGATACAGCATTGATAAAGGCTGGATGTAAAAAATAAATTCATAACGGTAATGCCGTGCAAATTGACTAACAAAAAAGCCCGCTCAATGGCGGGCTTTTTCTATTGTGTCGTTCAAAACGACATTGGTTTAAGGTGTGCTGGCACTCTGCTTAATTATGATAAGTTATTGACATACATATAGCTCTTAGAGTAATGCTTATAACTATAAGTTAACTCTAATTTTATACAATATGTGGGTAGAATCTTGAAACTAAGTCAATATCTAGTAAAAAACGAAATATCACAAAAAGATTTGTCAGCAATTTTAAAAGTGTCTCAACCAACAATTCATAAATGGTTAT
Organism: bacterium; assembly: GCA_027624675.1. GTDB lineage: Bacteria > Patescibacteriota > WWE3 > 2-01-FULL-39-13 > JAQBTZ01 > JAQBTZ01. The sequence continues at coordinate 801 of JAQBTZ010000025.1, read as the reverse complement.
ATGGCAAATCTTTACCTTCAGCAAAAAAAATGTTGGCGATTCATACATACACCAAAGGCAAAGTTAATCTCAATGATTGGAAAATGTAGTGGGTAAATTCTCAAGAGATAAAGGATATAGGGTTGAGAATAATCTTAGGAAGCAAGCATTGTTACATGAAGGGATAGAAGCAATAAGAGTTCCGCTTAGTGGTGGCGGATCGATTAAAGGGGATATCATCATTAATAAAATTGGCGGTGAGAAGTGGATTATTGAGGTCAAATGCAGGGCAAATGGATTTAAATCTATTTATGATTGGTTTGAAGGAAATGATGCACTTGTTATTAAAGCTGACAATAAAAAACCATTAGTTGTTTTAGATTTTGATGACTTTATGGAACTTGTGGCGGAGCGGGGATGAAGATAACTCTTTTAGATTACGAAATGGCTCAAGGTTCAACAACTGGATCTCTAAGACATATCGGGGCAATCAAAAAAGGCTACAAAAATAAAACAAAACTTCAATCTAGTTGGAACTCTCACATTGAGGGTGCTTGCGGTGAAATCGCTGTGTCTAAAGCTATGGGTAAATATTGGGGTGGCTCAGTAAATACATTTAAAAGCGGTGGGGATATTGATGCAACTGGTTGGGAAGTAAGGACACGAAGTAAACAAGGTTATGACTTAATTCTGCGAGATGATGATCCTAAAGATAGAATATATTTTTTAGTGGTAGGAGTTTGTCCAACTTACGAGATTAAAGGTTGGATAAAAGGCGGTGAAGGTATGTTAGATGCTTTTGCTAACGATTATGGGGAATTT
>JAQBTZ010000024.1 GCA_027624675.1 bacterium | reverse complement strand
ACCCTTCAAAATTAAAAATAGAGGAATCTTTTAATATTGTTTTTATTAAATTTGTAGAGTTACTTTTTTTTTCTTTATGAAACTGAATTGTATTAAGATTGATTTTCTCATTGTTTTTTAGCAAGCATATTCCAATCACCTCTAGCTGCGCATCTTTACCTTTAATATTAAAGGCTATATCTTTGTTAAAATTTCCTATTGCTAAAATTACGTACTGTATTTGCTCGTTTTCGTTTATATCAATAATTACCTTTTTATTTGCGGAGTTTTTATCTAGTATAGTTTTTGAGGTTGTAATATTTAGTTTAATTTTTTCACCCATATTAACCTACGCTTTCTGTCATCTCTAATTTTATAAGTCTGTTAAGTTCAACTGCATATTCCATTGGTAATTCTTTAACAATTGGTTCTATAAAGCCGTTAACTATTAAGCTTGATGCTTCTGTTTCACTTAACCCCCTACTTGTTAAGTAGAACAACTGTTTTTCGCTAACCTTGCTAACTGTAGCCTCGTGTTCTATTTTTACCTTATTATTTTTAATATCCATTGTTGGGTAAGTATCAGTTTCCGATTTGTTATCTAAAATTAATGCATCACAAACTACTTTTGATTTTGAGTTTTTAGCATTTTTAGCAACATGTAACAGACCTCTGTAACTTGATCTGCCTCCATCTTTACATATTGATTTTGAGGTTATAAGTGAGGTTGTATTTGGAGCATTATGTATTATTTTTCCTCCTGCGTCTTGATGTTGCCCTTTTCCTGCAAATGCGATACTTAATATCTCACCATGTGCGTGTTCTCCAACTAAATAAACAGAGGGGTATTTCATCGTAATTTTCGAACCAAGGTTGCAATCAACCCAGCTCATATGTGCATTTTTATGTGCAATTGCTCGTTTTGTAACAAGGTTATATACATTTTTATACCAGTTTTGGATTGTTGTATACTGTACCTTTGCATTTTCTTTAACTATTATCTCAACCACGGCAGAGTGTAACGAACCACTGCTATAGGCTGGGGCTGAACAGCCTTCTGTATAATGAACACTGGCGCCCTTTTCAGCAATGATTAGAGTCCTTTCAAATTGCCCTGCATCAGAAGAATTTATTCTAAAATATGCCTGTAAAGGCAAGGTAACTTTTACGTTTTCGGGGATATACACAAAGCTGCCCCCACTCCAGACTGCTGTATTTAGAGCTGCAAATTTATTATCAGTTGCGGGGATTATTGTTCCGAAATATTGTTTAATTATTTCAGGGTGTAACTTTAGTGCCTCGTCAAAACTTAAAAATAGTACACCTTGTTTTTCAAGTGCTGGTTTAATACTGCCATACATAACCTCCGAGTCATACTGGCTTTTAACACCTGATAAATACTCTCTTTCTGCTTGAGGGATTCCAATTTTATCAAAAGTATTTTTTATATCGTCAGGTACATCGTCCCAGGTTTTGGTAGAATCTCCCTCTGGTTTAATATAGTAGTGAAAGTTGTCAAAGTTAATGCTAGAAAGATCTGCCCCCCATGTTGGCATTGATTTTTCTTTAAATACCTCAAATGCTTGTAGTCTTTTTTCTAGCATCCAAGCAGGCTCGCCTTTTCTGGCTGAGATTTCTTTAATTACTTGCTCGTTTATACCTTTAGGTGTTTTAAAAGTTCCAACCTCTGGCATATTAAATCCTAAGGGGTAATCGTTATCTAGGTTTTGAATTTGTTCGGTCTCTTTTTTTGTCTTATTCATCGTAAATTAAATATCTGTATAGCCTGTATTTTCAAGTTGTTCGGCAAGGGTGTAATCCCCTGACTTAATAATTTGTCCGTCTTTAAAAATATGAACAAAGTCAGGTTTTACATATTTTAGTATCCTTTGGTAATGGGTAATTAAGATAAGTCCAATTTTAGATTCTTTTTGAATTGCATTAATTGCATCTGAAACATTTTTTAATGCGTCAACATCAAGTCCGCTATCAGTTTCATCTAGTATTGCAAAGTTTGGTGATAAAACTGCAAGTTGCATTATCTCTAACTTTTTCTTTTCTCCCCCGCTAAAACCCTCGTTTAGATTTCGTTTTAAGATTTCATCAGAAATATTAACTAGCTTTGCTTTTTCACTAACTAATTTTATAAACTCTTTTGGTGACATGGCAGTTTTTTTGACAGCGTTATATGCTTTTAACAAAAAACTTCGTATTGGCACACCAGGGATCTCTGTAGGGTATTGAAAGGCTAAAAACAACCCTTGTTTTGCTCTTTCATCTGGGGTTAAGGCAAAAATATCAACTCCATTTAATTTTACTGTACCTAAAGTAACTGTATATTCAGGATTTCCCATGAGTACGTTAGCAAGGGTAGATTTACCAGAACCGTTTGGGCCCATAAACGCATGGGTCTCACCCTTGTTAATAGTTAAGGTAACTCCGTTTAGTATTTTTTCATCTGTTTCAGTTATTTTGGCATGTAAGTTGTTTATTTCTAGTTTCATAGAGTTATCATTGTACCAAAATTGTGGATAAGATATAATACCTGTCAATGGAGCAAGATATTAATACGCCAATTACACAAACTGAATCAGTAATACAAAATAACCAAAGCTTTTTAAATAATAAGATTTTTCAAACGTTTATATTAGTTTTAGTAGTTGCAATTGTTTCATCAAGTGTTACTCGGTATGTAATTTCAAACAAAACAGAGACAAATTTAGTTACTAATAACGGAGAGGTTGTAAATCCAAATTCTACAGATAATCTGCCTGCAATTAAGACAGAAAACAAAAAAGAAGATGTTCAACTTGATCGAATTAAAAACGGATCAACTATTTCAAGCCCGCTTGTTTTAAGAGGAACAGTTGCACAAGGTTGGATGTTTGAAGGTCAATTTACAGTACAAGTTTGGGGTGCGGATGGAAAGTTGATTATGCAAGCTCCACTTGGTGATCTGTACGATGGTGGATGGGTAGAAAGTGACCCTGTTGCATTTGAAGGCAAGGTTGAATTTACAACAGATCAAAAAACTGGGACTTTAGTTTTTAAAAAGGATAACGCTAGTGGACTACCAGAAAACGATAAAAATTACACTATTTCTGTAAATTTTGCCAAAAAAGATTTTCAAGCTTTGTTAAAGGATATTTGTAAATATCAAGGAGCAAATATTTACCCTAACTACATATATAAAGTGAGCGATTTGCCAATAAAAAATAAAGATTTAAGCGGAGATGATTTGTTCTGGTGTTTTGGTGAGGGATTAGAAAATGCTTACTTAAGTTTAGATTTGTTTAACAGTGCAGATAGAAAAACTAGTGTTTTGATTTATGATGAAGCATCAATGGAAGGGGGGCATGGTGGACCACCATTTTTAGGTTTTTATGGAACCGAAATATATAATAAGGATAATATTCGGATAGGGGCTTACTTAGTAATAAGTATGGGAGATTTATATGTAAAAGATATTGTTAATATTACGTTAAGGGGTGAAAGGACAGTTGTTCCAGCTGGATTTGAAACTATCTATATAAATACAACAGAAAGTGTTGATCTTGAAGATACAGAAATGTTAGGAAAAGTGAGTTTAATTGCTTCTAATTATTTAGTAAATGGATCAACAGATGTAATTGCAGTTCCGGGAGATATAATTGATCTTAATAAATATACTGAATTTGAGATAGAATTGGTTAATGCTGTATTTGATTCTTCTAAAGTTTCACCTAAACATCAAAAAATAATTGATGAGATGATCTCTGATCTTAACTCTTTTGAGGCTAAATAAACCTACCCTATATTAAATAGCGCCCAAGTTCCCAGTATATTTAGTGTTAGATGGAAAACTGTAACTGCGTAAACTATCCCAATAATTGCTGGTTCTTTTTTACTCAGTCGAACAAATAATAGAATTAGAATTGATATTTCCCCAGCATAAAAAATCAAGATGGTTTGATTTGCAATCTTTTGATATTCCCAGTACCCGATGTGTTTTTGAGTCTGGTATATACTAAAAAAATGATTTTGTTTTCCAAATGACGGTCCATTTTTTATTACTATTGGATTTGTATTTAAAAAATTGGTCTGCATTAATATTATAGGTGAGGCAAGTGTAATATCTATTTGAGTAACATTAGGATTATAATAAGTTAGTCTTATGAAAAAAGATTTATAACCCTCGTTAAAACCTTTTAGTGGTTTTGTAAAATAGCTAACAAAAAGTAACCACCCAACAAGTAGGGTGGCAGTTAAGATAAATCCAACTATAGATTTCGCAATCACATTAACTAACTTCATAAATTGATTTTGATGCAGGGTTATTTTGGTTTATCTAGTTTATCAAGTCCAAGCTTTTTAACTCCAAAGTATACAACTAAAGCGATTACAATAAAGTCAATTGTTGTATTAAGAAAATTGCCATACATGATATTCGCAGAACCAACTGTTAATGATTTTTCTGTTAAGTCACCAGTTGCCCCAAGAATTATTCCTAGTACAGGGTTTATTATGTCATTTACAAGTGACTTTACTACATTACTTACCGATCCTCCTAGTATAAAACCTACTGCAAGGCCTACAACACCTTGTGTTCTTACAAATTCTAAAAATCCTTTCATATTATTTGTTAAAATAAAATTATTATCATCTAATCCTAACAGGTTTTGTACTTAAGGTTAAACACTTTTTAATTTAAAACTTAAGTTAATTAGTATTTAATCCCAACTGCCACTGGAAATATGGTTTTCTAATATTACTTGATTACTAAGTTTAGTCGATTTATTTGTACTGGTAAATATTAAGTTAAAAAGACAATCTTGGTTAATCAGATAGCTATTATGAGAGTTTAGTTCTATAAACATTACTAAATCTTCATACCCCCCTTGTTTAATAGATGAGTTAACATTTAGAGCAGGTAGGCTACCTTGGTAGATAGTATCCCAATTAGACAGAATTTTGACATTTAAATTTTGGCATAATAAAGAGTTTGCTGGCACTTGTTTTATGATTAATGTGTACTGTAGATCTAAATTACCTTCGTTGGTTATTCTGACAGATTTAATATCAAAACCAGTAGGTGTAATTTGGGATGTATTAAAAAGGGTGTCGATTTTGTTATTATTTATTGGGTTTAAACTAGAGAAATTTAAAGTAGCTGCTTTGAATTTATTGTTTGTACTTATCTGTGAGTCTGATATACGAGCTTCCACTGTAACAATATACTGAGAATCTAAAATAAAGATTAAACTCAAGATAATAACCCCTTTATATATATTTGACATACTAAGTTTTATTTAATAAATAGGTTTTAACCAAATAGGAAAGAAAGACACTTAAGGGTATTGATAATATAAATATTAATCCTGTTGTGGATCTTGTGAATTTAATAATATAACCAAGCTGAGGTATAGTAAATATTACCTTTCCAAGTACTTGGGTGTTTTTAATACTATACTCATCAATTGTTTTATTTGCATCTCCTTTTGTAATGAATTTTCTTTCATTATCCTCTAATTTAATCTCCATAATCCGATGTGTGATTATATTGTCGGCATTAGTAAATGTGATAATATCATATCTTTTATAATCTGTAGTGGTAGAGATAATAATCATATCCCCAACTTTAATAGTTGGAGACATTGATCCAGATACTACCGATAATAATTTATAGTTAGAAAGGAAAGGTCGTGTTAATATCATTAACGATATCATTACTAATATCACTATAATAAAAGTGCTTTTGAGGTAACTTTTAAATATTTTGAACATTGTTTTATTGGTTCGGCTTGGATATGCTGATTTGTTCTAAATCAAATTGTACATCAAAGTTTACACTATCACTTTGAATCTCATTTCCATAGTGATCTCCTTCTACTAACCAGCTCATCTTTACTTCTACACTGCTACCAGCCGATATAATAGTTGGTGATTCAGTTTCCCATATCAATTTCATATTTTTAATATCTGCCTCTGTAAGTTTTGTGGATGATTTTATTTTTCCGTTTATATATGTATTAATAATAATGATTTTACCTAGCTCTCCTTCTCCTATTCCTGGGCTACTACATGTTTGGTCTACCTTGCTTTCTGGGGCATTACATCCGTTTTCTTTATCAGCTACATTAATAAGACTAACAACAAGTTTTCCAGGTAATGTTCCTTTATTTTTTAGTGTCCATAGCTGTTCTCCACCTAGTTCTTCCCCAGAACCTATATCTTGAATATTGAAAGCGGTTATCTCAGAATTATTTGATCCATTAACTTCAAGCTCGAGTGTACCTACTTTAAACTCACTTCCTGTATTTATCTCTTGGTCTTTAAATAAGGCAAAGGTAGTCAACCCACTATAGGTGATAATTGATAACACAACGAGAATGAAAATGCTGAAAATGACTTTTGAACGCATACTAAATAATCTTTGTGGCAGATTGAACGATTTCGATTTAGAAATAATTCAATAGCTTATTTATATATAATAATTTATTACTAACAGGTTATTATTAAATACTATTTTATCTACTATCAATAAACCTCTAGGAAACTTCTTATTTGTTTTGAAATAGTACTAATATTTACAATATTTTTTTGCCAATAAAATTCCCAGTTTTTATTAGCTTGTGGATTGTCGTTAAGGACTAAGCTTTCTGGAATCGATGTATACACTCCAATAGGAATACTTTTAGTTTCTGGCATATATTTTAAATGACTTAATGCGGTTAGCCCATCCATGTTAGGTGTCATTATGTCTATAATTATAAAATCAAACTTGCCTGTGTATGCTTTTATTATTCCGTCTTTTCCTGTATCTGCTGTATCAACCTCAAAAGAGTTGTTTTTGAGATAACTAATAGTTTTTAATTTAGTATCAGTTTCAGATTCTATTACTAATATATTAAAGGATTTTAATAAAGTATTTGAGAAAAGAAACTTTAATGAAAACATAAGTTTTTTAAATATATATTACACACTTATTACGTACTAGATATATATTAGCATGAAGTTATCCAATTACAAATGGATAGATTTGTATCTAAATTTAAAAAAGATTAATGGTGCAATCATTACTGTGGAGAAAAGAAAAAAAGTTGAAACGCCAATTAGAGAGTATAATAAACCAGCAATTACAGGTGTAAAAGAATTGGCTAAGGCTAATAATGATTCATCAATACCTGTTATTACACCTTGCTTGGTTTCGTCAACACTTTTTGTAAGTAAAGATTTAAAGGTTGGCATTGAGAAAGATATCCCTAAATTCATTAAATATGAATTAAATAAAAATAAGGTAAATCCAATGTTTATGAGTTTCCCGTAATAAAGTGAAGTTGGTATAAACGGAATCATACATAGACCTATTGATATTATGGCAAGCCCAGTGTACAGGGTTTTTCTGTCCCCAAATTTTCCTGCAAATTTAGGAGATAAATATGCTTGGTTAAATATTGCAAAAACACCAATAAAACTTAAGGTAAGACCTAACCCTTTGGCATCTAGTGTAAACCCTTTTTCAATAAAAAGAATGATAATTGTAGTATATGCTGAGAATATTATCCCTGGTGTAAATGTCTAATACAGTAGCTAGGTAGATAAAG
>JAQBTZ010000023.1 GCA_027624675.1 bacterium | reverse complement strand
AATATACCAGAAATTAGACCAGCACAAGATATTGTTAGACAATCTGTATTTAATATAATTGGTATTGATATTGAGAAAAAAACTATTCTTGACCTTTTTGCAGGTTCCGGAAGTTTTGGACTAGAGGCATTAAGTAGAGGAGCAAGCTGGTGTGATTTTGTTGATATAGACCCAAGATCAGCCCAAACAATAACAAAAAACCTTGAAACACATAATTTTGTAGAAAAATCCAAGGTATACAGAATGGATGCACAAAGATTTATAGGTGAAACACCTAACACATACGACTTTGTTTTTTTGAGCCCATATTATGCAGAAGGACTTGTTAAACATATCTTAAAAACTCTTTGTATTGTTTTAAACGATAACGGAGTAATTTTCTATGATCATTTCAAAGAGATATTAGTTCCAGATAAATTTGAAGGAGTTGATGGTAGTAATTTAAAGGTGATAGATACAAGGTCATTTGGCAACACCTCGGTTAGTATCTTGACTAAAGAGTAATTTTTCTATAAAATTTATCGCCATATGCCAGTACCAAAAAGAAAAACATCTACAGGAAGAAGAAATAAAAGACGAAGCCACCTTAGCATTAAAGGTGTTGAGTTGAAAACTTGTATAAGTTGTAAGGATAAAATCAGACCTCATACGACTTGTACAAACTGCGATACTTATAATAAGTAGTAATGTTGGTTAATTAAAAATTGAATAATAACCTGCAATTTAACAAATCTGATCCAAGACATAAAGCAAGAGAAGTTACTCTTGCAGCTTTGTTTGCCTATTCATTTAATTCACAATTAAAACAAAATCTAACTTATCATAAAGAAGTACTAGAAATATCTGACGAAGATACTGGTATGGCAAAGTTTTTGTATGACGGTGTAACAAGCAATATTCAGTTACTAGATGAGATAATTGCATTTTGCGCCCCAGAATGGCCCCTAGACCAAGTTTCTAAACTAGACCTATCTTGTTTAAGATTAGCAGTTTTCGAGCTTACAATAGCAAATAACGCACCACCAAAGGTAATAATTAATGAGTGTGTAGAACTTGCTAAGTCATTTGCAAATGATTCTTCAGGTAAATTTGTTAACGGTGTACTTGCAACAGTATTAGAAAATTACACCATAAAAAAATAATTTCATTTACAAACTACTTGAACTAATATCAATATTAGTTTAATTTATCATTATGGAAATAGAACAAATCATTAAAGACATAAAAGAATTAATAGCAGAGGTAGCTGTGGTTTCAGTTACAGAAGTTTCAGTTAATGATAACTTTGAAGGTGACCTTAATATTGATGGAGTCGAAAAAGCTAAAATCCTAAACACCTTAGCAGTTAAATATGAAACTGAATTTAAAGATATTGACGTGCATAACATAAATACAGTACAAGAACTAATAGATATAGTAACAGATAACTTAGGAATAATTTAAATGAATTTTGATAACCATATTGACTGGAAAGAAATTGAGGAAAAGATTGAATATAAGATTAATGATAAAAATTTGTTCTTAAAAGCTTTTACACACAGATCATTTTTAAATGAAAACCAAAATTACCACAATAACAGTAACGAACGCCTTGAATTTTTAGGTGATGCAATTTTACAATTTCTAATTTCCGAGCAACTATTTAGTAACTACAGTAACGAACCCGAAGGAAAGTTAACTAACTTTAGAGCAGCCACAGTAAACACAACTTCTTTAGCACAAGAATCATTAAAGCTTGATTTTGGAAAATATTTATTAATGTCAATTGGCGAAGAACAAACAGGAGGCAGAATGCGAGAGTACATATTAGCAAATACTTTTGAAAGTGTACTTGGTGCCTTATACATTGACTCTAACGATATTAATATTTGTCGAAATTATCTAAAGAAAAACTTATTTTATAAAATTGATGATATTGTAAAAAATAACGAATATCGAGATAGTAAAAGTTCGTTACAAGAAATAACACAAGAGAAATTTAGCCTAACACCAGTGTATAAGATCATTAAATCAGAGGGTCCAGATCACGACAAAACATTTACAATAGGAGTATATATTAACTCAGAATTACTTGCAAAAGGAGTAGGACCAAGCAAGCAAAAAGCAGAACAAGTAGCCGCAGAACAAGCATTAACTAATATTAAAAACAAAAAAAAATAAATAATAACAACTAAACTACACGTCCCGATGCCGAAGTTGCCAACGCTTTGCGGGAAGGGGACAAGGGATTAGAGACATTTGGAGGCAATGTTGGTTAGGACGTTGCCAGAAGGCAATAACAATATCGGCACTGGGACGAACACAAACTCTTGTAAAAATGGCTATATTAGGTTAAAATCACTTTCGTTTCGTGTAGTAATTTAGTAGAAACTTATGGTAAAAATAAGACTTACAAGAACAGGCAGGAAAAATCTTCCGAGCTATAGAATAGTAGCAATTGAACATACCACAAAGCGTGATGGACAATATATTGAGATATTAGGATTTTTTAACCCTTCAAAAAATCCTGCAGAATTTCAGATTGATAAAGACAAGGTAAATGAATGGGTAAAAAATGGTGCTCAAGTTAGCGATTCAGTCCAAGAATTGATAGATGGAACATACAAATACGTAAAATACGAACCAAACAAAAAAGAAGAAGTAGCAAAGAAATCTGAAGAAGTAGTTGATGAAAAAGAAAAAGTTGCAGAAGAAACTCCAGTGGTTGCAGAAGAAAAAACTGAAGTAACAGAGTAAAATAAAGAAAAAAGATAGTATGAAAGAATTAATTTCATTTATAGTTTCAAATATTGTAAATAATAAAGAAAGTGTAAATGTTAGTGAAACAGATCAGTCACCAACCAATAGTAAAACAATATTAATAAAGGTTGCAAAAGAAGACATGGGTATTATTATTGGTAAAATGGGAAAAACAATAAACTCAATTAGAAATATTGCAAAAGCAAAATCAATTAAAGATAATACCTTTGTTGATATCCAGATTAAAGAGAGTTAATCATGCAGTTTGATATTATTACTATATTTCCAGAATTATTTGATACCTTTAAAACCACTTCTGTTATTAAACATGCGATAAATAAGCAAGTAATCACAATAAACATCCACAATCTACGAGACTATACAGATGAAAAACATAACAAAGTAGATGATACTAGTTATGGTGGAGGAGTTGGAATGATATTAATGGCACAACCAATTATTAATGCAGTTAAATCTATACAGTTACCTAATAAAAAATGCCATGTAATTTTACTTTCTCCCAGCACCAATTTTTTTAACCAAGAAAAAGCAAAAAAATTTGAACAAAACTTTGATCAAATTATATTAATTTGTGGACGATATGAAGGGGTAGATGAACGAGTCAAACAAACAGTTGTTGATGAAACAATATCTATTGGTGAATATGTTTTAACCGGTGGAGAACTAGCAAGTATGGTGATAGTAGATACTACCAGTAGAATGGTAAAAGGTTTTTTTGAAAAAGATAATGTACTTGAAAACGAATCATACATAAATGGCAAATATATCGAATACCCTCAATATACTAAACCTGAAATTGTTGAAGAAATATCAGTACCTAAGGTTTTGATTTCTGGTAATCACCAAGAAATACTTAAATGGAAAGAGACTAACAAAATTAAATATACTAATTAGCAAACGGATCAACTTTACCTATACCAACATCAGCAACATCAACATTATAATCATTCTGAGATTTTAGAAAGTCTAAGACCTTACTAAAGTTTCCATCTGTAAGATTGAAATTTAATGGCTGTTCGGCAACAGCTTGAGCCTTAATAATTGCAGAATATGCAGTGATTGCAAAAGACAGATTTACCTTTGATTGCTCAGCCGAGCCATCACTAGTCAATCTTACATTATCAATGTTCATAATTCGCATGGATGACTCTAAATTTCGAGTAAATGTTTTTATACTATTATAATCACCAACTGCAGAGCCTTGTATATACACTAACTCAATCTCAGAAAGCCCCGTTGTTGAGAGCGAGCTTTTTTCACTAGTTGGAGCTGTACCACTATATGTTAATGATTTTAACTCTACACCAGAATTTTTAGATATAGTCTGAACCAATGTCATAAACTGTGGAACAGTTTGTTCGTTAGGTATAGCTTTAGTTAGTACTGCAGAATTTTCCTCTAATACATTTCCAACTGTCGAAAACTGTTGTAGAACCTTTAATTTATCTGATAATTTTGTAACATCTGCCTCTTTTGTTTCTATAACAGTTAAATTAGCATAATATTCTTGTATCTTAGGGTAAGTTACAAAACCAATTACTGAAATACCTATCACCAATAAGATAAAAGGAAATAGAACAAATTTGGCCTTTTCAAAATCAAACCCTTTTTTATTGATATCAACAAAATCAACATTTTCCTTTTTTATATCTTTGTCAACAATAGGTTGGTCTTTATCAGGTATTGCCTGTTGATTATTTAGAATGTCTTTATTAGTTAGTTCCATTTATATCTGTTGGTAAATCTGTACTAGGTGTTTCCGTAGCAGATGGTGCCTTAATTGGCATAATAAATGCAGGATTTATAAGACCTTGTGCACTGATATATGCATTTATATTATAAGTTACTGTTCCATCTTCTCCATTTAACGATATATTGCTTATTTCTGCGTCAACAAAAACCTTATTTTTTTCTTTCTGTTTAAGTGATCTTGTAAATTTAGTAAGTTCGTTGTAATTATTTGCTTTCCCTTGCAACCTAATTGTTTCACCCTCTACACTTAAACTTGAAACATCTACCTGTGTTGGAACTACCTGTTTTAGCTCTTCTAATAAATTAGAGTAATTTGATCTTTTAGACATAACATTACCAATTAGCTCAGCTCTAATTCCTAATACCAAAATCTGCTCTTCAGTAGTTTTTAAGGCAACAATATCAGCAACCAATTTGTCTTTATCTTCGTCTAAGCCTTTTATATATGATTTTTGAGAAATAAGTAAAGAATACTTAACAAGACTAATCCAAGTCCAATATATAGAAAATTTTTCCTTGTAGATTTAAACTTCTTTTCTTGAATTAATTCTCTAGGTACTAGATTTATATTAGTTTTGGGCATAACTATTGATCTTTTAAAGATACTCCAATTGCGGTTGCAATTTCGACTCCTAAGTCATCTTTATTATTATCTGCGATATTTACACTGTAGTCAATCTTTAGCCATGGATTGCCTAAAACAACCTCTACATCTACACTTAATGCAAGGTTAATTAATAAAGATGGCATTTTTACACTTCCACCAACCAAGATAATTCGCTTAACACCAATTGAATGTTTAGATTTATAATATGCAATTGCTCGTTTTATCTCAGATGTAATAACCCCAAACATTGGTAAAATAGCTTTAGCAACTTTTCCCTCAAGCTCAATTTCATTTAAACCATAATTTCTTTTGTACTCTTCTGCCTGAATCTCAGAAAAGTTAAGCTGTTGTTCTAACGACCTTGTCATTGCTTTTCCTGCCGTTGTTATTGTCCTTGTAAACCTAATGCTTCCGCCAAGTGTAATAGTAATATCAGTAGTAGTATTACCAATCTTAACTATCATTGTTGGAATAGCAATATCTTGATCTTGAATAACTGCTCTTACAACCGAAAACCCCTCAGGCTCTATCTCATTAATTATTAAACCTGCACCCGAAACTATCTTGATATATCTATTTACCTCTGCCTTTGATGCTGCTACAATCATAACTTCCATCTCCTTTTCTGTCTCTGCAACTACAGAGTAATCAAAATTAACATCATCCATAGAAAGTGGAATATATTGTTCTGCCTCAAATTTAATAGCACTTGCAAGCTCTTTCTCTTTAAGTTTGGGAATCTTAATCACTCTTGAAAAAACTGCATACTCAGGTAACGCAATGTTTACATCTTTAGTCTCAAACTTAGACTCTGAAACTATCTCTGTAATTAATCTTGAAAGTTTTGTAATCTCTACCTCATCAGATGATATCGTATCGATATTTCCAACATCAACAACCTTGTAATTTACAAGGATTGGTTTTGCCTTATCATTTTTCTCAAGCTCTACTATCTTTATTGTTTTTGAGCCTATATCTAGCCCCAATATTCTTTGCATAATTAAAAATTCACAAACTCAATTACCAATGTAAAAAGGATTTAGCAGTAATTAGAGTTCTAACCAGAAAGTACTATTTCTACTAGTTGATAGTAACTCAGCTGCATTGAAAAGTAAATTAAGATCATAATCAAAATATTCCGAAGGATCAGTCAAATTTTCCTTACCAGACAGACTTCGAGAAAGAGTAATATTATTTGCAACAACCCCCCCCTTTACAGTTAAACTTTTATTTGACGACCCAGTATTAAACGTTCCATCAACAATAAAAAACCCTTCGATATTATTAACATTTTGTGCTAAAGTTACGTTTCCTATAATTAAAAATATCAGACAACTGCTAGAATCTTTTAATGAATAATCCTTAGAAATAGTTAATGACCCGTCAATTGCAACAACTGAACAGATAGTATTTTTATCATAATTATTAATAGATTTATTATCCAAAGTCATATTGCCAACAAACCTATACCTTCCATTTTCAGTTGGAAGTTTGTTTTCGGGTAATGTAATAAAATCAGTTTGACTGATTAAACTTAGGGCACTTATTTCTGTACTATTTACATAATCTTTAAGTGTAATTCCACTTGTTGTTTCTAGGTTTATAATATCACCATTTGCTTCAACCACCCCATCAGCTTGTGAAACAGCAGTAAAAGATATTGCATTATTAGAACCAACATCAAACTTAGAAGTATATATCCAAGGAGAATTAAGAGCATATTCTGGATTAATAGATTCATTACCTGCAATGTCCATAATCTTAAAACGTATCTTTTTGTCTTGTGCCCAATTAGAGTTACAAAAATCAATTTTTGGAGTTGTTATCTTTGCTTTTGTTGGGTTGACAACATAACTTACAGTTGGAACTGCCCATTGATTTAATAAAAAACTGCTACTACACTGAGTTAAATCCTCATATATTCCCCACCCCACACCCTCAATATAGTATTGAAAAAAAGCATTAGTTAGATTTAAACCTGAGATAGAGTCTGATACATCAATTGTTAATACTAATGTATGGCTATTGCCTTGCTCTGTATAATTAAAGTTTTGCCAGTTTGAGGGGGGAGCGATATCAATATTAAACAATTCTTGATTATTGTCACCAACGTTGTCAGCCTGATCAGTTGCATAATAAATCAGTGTATGTTTCCCCTGTTCCGATATATTAAAATTAACAGAAGATTCTGCAGTAATCTTTCCTAGGTATAAACTATCAAAATAACTATCTCCTGTTCCCAAACTAAATAAATTAATATATAAAGCTGTAGTTCCACTTGGTGTAGTAAAAGATTTATTTAAAAATGTAAAGTTTGTAAAATTAGTGTAACTTTGAGATCTAAATATTAACTTATTACCTGTATCTGTCTTAGCCATAATTTCATAATTTGCTCCAAAACCTTTAAGGTTTGTTTTAAGCCAGACAGAGAAAAAATATGTCTCAAATGAACCTGCAGTAATATAATAACTCTCATTTGTCATAAAATTTGTTGGGCTAGTATTTGAGTTAAACCTTAAAGAATATAATCCAACTACACTATAGTTTGGAGAGGTATAAATTTGAGATGAGTACTGAGGTCTATCCCAGTAGTAGGGGATATAATTATGATGCTCTTCGAAAGATGGGTTATCAATTAAGTTTGGACTAGCTTGTATATCTTTATCAACCTGAGGATTACTATCAAGAGTATAGCTAATTTTAGCAACCCCAGAATCATTATCAGAGGCATTAATTTGTATATCAAC
>JAQBTZ010000022.1 GCA_027624675.1 bacterium | reverse complement strand
AAGTTGAAGGTAATTGGTTTGATGCAGGGACCTTTGATTCTTTGCTTGCAGCTGGTGTTTGGGCAAGTCAAAATACTGAAAAATATTTTAAAAAATTATAACTCTTCTAACTCTATTTTTTCTGCACCAGGATTTTTAATAAAGTTTAGGTACTTTTCAGTTGTTGAGATTCTTTTATGTCCAGCAATTTTAGAAATCGTTAACAAATTTGTGCCTTGTGTAAGATGATGAGCAATAAAAGTGTGTCTAAGGTCATTTACCTTTACATGGCTAAGTTCAGCTTTTTCAAAATATCTATTTAATGTAGCTCTAATATTTCTTACTAGTAATGGTTTACCAGTTTTTGTAATAAAAAAGTTTTCTGATTTTACGTTTGTTGGTCTAATTAATATGTATTCTGAAATTGCTTCTTCTGCAGCATCGTTAAGTGGAACTACGCGTGCTTCGTGACTACCAAATTCGGATATGTAAATTTCGCCTTTACCACCGTTTAGTTTAACCTCAGTTAGGTTTAATCTTGCAAGTTCTCCAATTCTAATACCAGTTTGTAAAAAAAGCTCTACAATTGCTGCTGTTCTAATATCTTTTCTAACAGCATCTCGGAGTGACCTATATTCAAGTTTAGATAAAATTCTTGGATCGTGTGATTTTACTTCTGGGTGTTCTAAATTTTGAGATGGGTTAATATCAACTAGGTTTTCAGCTCGTAGGTATTTAAAAAATGTTCTGGTAGAATTTGTTTTTCTTGATATTGTCTTATTTTTAAGACCCTCATCTGCAAGACTCTGCATAAATTTATTTAGGTCATCAAGTTTGACTTCATTTGTATTTTTTATCTTTTCTTTATCCAGAAAAGAAATAAGTTGAATAATATCTTTAGAATACGCAACAGTAGTAGCTTCAGCTCTACTTTTTTTCTTTAGATCATTTATAAATTTTTTATGGGCATCAATTAATGAAATCATATTTTTAAGAAGTTAATCAAAGGACTGTATAACTTCATTCCTATTAAATTATCAAACAATGGCTACTAATGTCAACTACTAACACTATAGGATAACACCTTTTTGTTGTATTTACAAATATTATGATGATTGAGGTTTAAGTTACTGGAAAAATATTGTAATCAAGGTATATTTTAATTCTATGTATAGATACCAGATTGGTTTTTTTATTATATTAACTTTACTTGCAGTATACAGTTTGTATAGGACTTATACTGATGTACAGTTAAAAGCAAAGGCAGTCGATCATTTAGCTTTAAGTGTAGAACAGCTTAAGCTTGAGAATAAGGAGATAAAACAGGAGATAGCTGAAAAAAAAACAAGGGATTTTATTGAATTTGAGGCAGTTAGTAAGCTAGGTTTATCTAAAAGAAATCAAGAAGTAATTATTGTGCCAGGTAAAATTGGAGATAAAAAGATAGCAGAAGTTTTGGAGATTAAAGATTTAGAAATAAGACCAGTTGAAATGTGGTTAGAACTTTTTTTTAAAAACAATCCATTTAGATATTAACTATAGGGTGGTGCACGCCTTCGGGTACTGCAGGCGACTAAGTTCGCAAGATGCTCACTAAGTCTTTATGGTGGCGGGGGAGAGACTCGAACTCTCAACCTCAGCGTTATGAGTGCTGCGCTCTAACCAGTTGAGCTACCCTGCCATATGTGTATTAAACTTTCTGTCATCCTGAGTTTATCGAAGGATCCATAAGTACCTATTAATTATGTTTGAAATTATACCAAATAGTAAAGATAAGGTCTAAATAATAGTTTGGCGGGTACATATTGTTTATTCTAACGTCCATAATTGTTAGGTACCCTGGAGTTTTTTTTCGACTTGTCTTACTTTTAAAAAATGTTTAGAATGTTTTAGTCAGATTTGAGCAAAATAAATTTGTAGATTCATTGCAAAATGATAAAATAAGACTTGGTTTGATAAGCATAGTCAATTTTATTTCTTATATAGTTTTAACCAGCCAAGTTTTAGCCACAAATCTACTTCCTGATAGGATTGAACTTTTCTATCTGGTACTTGTAATAGTAATATTTCAATATTAGTATTATTGATTAGGTTTTGTACAACTGTAAAGCATATCTCTGCAAATGATTCTGCTCCAATATACCCTTCAATATTATTTTTAGTCTCATTCATAATAAAAAGGACATCGGCTTTATAGATATTTAGAAAGAAAGTTTTATAAACAGTGGGGTATTCATTTAAGAAATTTGACATCTCAACCCACTTTGGATAATCAATTACATCAAATCCCTCTTTTTCCCAATATTTTTTCCAAAACTTAATTTTTGACTTTAGTTTAGCACTCCCTACTATTACTATTTTTTTCATTACAGTATTATTCGACAATAAATTTGAATTTTGTTAGCATGATATATTTATATCATATAGTATTACGATACGTTTGGTACTCTTCTTTTGAAGAGTCTATCAAGTCAATTTTTGTAAATATCTAACATCTTAGTCAAAATAGTTAGCTCTTAACTTATTAATAGATTGTTCAAAAGATTTGACAGGTTCAACGCATCTAACCTCACATATTATTTTCAGATTTGAACCATCTTGTAGAAATAAATACAAGTAAGTTGGTAAGCTTACTGCCAGCTCATTTTCAGAAGATCTATCAGTTTGATCTCCAGTAAACTCCCATAACTGCAATTCTTTGTATAATTTTTGTAGACTTTCAAACTCATGATTTTGTAACTTTTTACTTATTGGTTTTTTACCCATATCCAATTCGTCATCGTACTCAATAGTATTGGGAGTAATTTTTAATGTAAATCTAAACCCTGGACCTGCTGAATAAGTATGGATTTCTTTTAGAGCGTTCTGTTGGGTTTGTTGGCTTGGGAAATACCACTTTATAAACAATAATAGTACTGACAATGAAACTACTAAAGTTATCTTAAGGTTAGTAATCATTTTTAAATATCATATTTTGCATTTAAAATTTAAAGATATTGAATGTTAATTGTGTTCGTTGCGATTAGTAAATTATCTCTGGCTTGCGAAGTCTTTTGGTTGCACCCTTCGGGTACTGCAAATCGAGCTGAGCTCGATGGTTGCGGGCCTTGGTACTGCCCCAAGTTTAAGAGGATTATGAGCCCTCCGAGATACTATACCTCCCGCCCGCGTTAATAATTTAGCTTGAATAGTTTATCAATAAAATAAAATAAATACTAGATAATAAGTATTTTTCAAGTAATTTGTATTATTATACCCTAAAGGGCATTGCAGGCGACTAAACTCACAGTAGTTCGTTAAGTCTTAATGGTATAGTATAATAAATTGTTTATGAATAATTTAAAATTACCAAAAATAAATACAAAAGATAAAAAGAAAAATACTTTAAAATCTAATATCGCAAATATGGCAGTGGGATTAGTTGTTATTGGGTTAGTTTATCTGTCGTTTAATCCTTTAGAAGAGTTTTCAAATCCAGCACCAACATCGATAAATCAAGTTGCAGATTTGGTAAAGACAGATAAAGTAAAAAAGATTGAGTTAGTAGGGTTAAAGATAAATGTTGTTACAAAAAATGAAACAACATTAAAATCTCGACTACCAGATAACACAAATATTTACGAGGTTTTATCAGCGTTACAAGTACCAGAAGACAAAATTCAAAATTTAGTGATTGATCAAAAAGAAGAAATTAATTATTTTGATATAATATTAACTTTTGCAAGTATTATTATTCCTGTCATCTTTATTTTGTATTTATTTAAAAGAATGAGTGGTGGAGCTGGGGATATTTTTAGTATGGGCAAGTCGAAAGCAAAGATGTTTGTGAAAAATGAAAAGGATAAACAGATTACTTTTGATGATGTTGCAGGTGCTGACGAGGCTAAGCAAGAACTAACTGAGATTGTAGATTTCTTAAAACATCCTGAAAAATATAGAAAACTCGGAGCAAGAATTCCAAAGGGTGTTTTATTAGTAGGGCAACCTGGTGTTGGTAAGACATTATTAGCAAGGGCAATTGCAAACGAGGCTAATGTACCTTTTTACTCTATGGCTGGATCAGAGTTTGTTGAGATGTTAGTTGGCGTTGGGGCTAGCAGAGTAAGAGACTTATTTAATACTGCAAAGGCAACCCAACCTGCATTAATTTTTATCGATGAGATTGAGTCAATTGGAAGAAAAAGAGGTAGTGGGTTTATGGGTGGGCATGATGAAAAAGAACAAACATTAAATCAGATACTAGTTGAGATGGACGGTTTTGATCAGAGGACAAGTGTAATTGTACTTGGGGCTACAAACAGACCAGAACTGTTAGATTCAGCACTACTAAGACCTGGAAGGTTTGATAGAAGAATTACGCTTCGAATGCCAGATATTGAAGAAAGAGAAGATATAATAAAAATTCATATGAAAGGTAAACCATTTGAAAAAGATGTAGATTCTAGAAAGCTTGCTAAAGGTACAGTAGGATTTTCTGGAGCTGATATTGAGAACATGTTAAATGAGGCTGCTATTGCAACAGCAAGAGTAGGTCTTTCAAAAATTACTGCAGCAATTGTAGAAGAATCGATTACCAAGGTACAAATTGGTCCTGAAAGAAAGAAAGCAATGTCTGATAAAGAAAAAGAGATTGTAGCTTATCACGAGGCAGGTCATGCAATTGTGGGTATATTTATGCCTAATTCTGATCCAATACATAGAATCTCAATAATCTCGAGAGGACAAACCTTGGGGCACACCCTAATTAACCCATCAGAAGCAGTGAACGAGTCAAAAACAAGGTTACTAGAGAGAATTTCTATGATGTTAGGAGGAAGATCAGCAGAGATGTTGCAATTTAAAGATTCTACAGTTGGAGCACACTCAGATATTCAAAATGCTACTATGGTTGCTAGAAACATGGTTGTGGAGTTTGGTATGACAGACCTAGGTCTTGTTAATCTTGGTCCAAGTAATAATCCAGATCGAAACCCTTTTGATAAATATATAAGTGAAAACATGGCTTATGAGGTTGATAAAAGAGTAAAAGAGTTGATTGATGAAAGATATAAGGTTGCATATGAAACATTGAAAAAGAAGAAAAAAACCTTAGATTTGGTGGCAAAAGCTTTAATTGAAGAGGAAACAATTGGTGATGAACGATTTATTGAGTTGGTTAAACAGGCAGGTGAGGCGGAAAGTATAGATTGGGATATAAAATATGGGAAACTCATAAAGAAAAAAATTGCTCAAAATTCTAAAAAAATTAAAAGCCCTGATGCAACAAAATAAATTCCTTCTAATTGATGGTCATGACCATCTGCATAGATCATTTTATGCATTTCCTGACACCTTAACACATAATGGTGAACCAGTTAATGCAGTATATGGCTTTTGTAGCCTATTACTTTCAGCACTAAATACATTAAACCCTCAGTATGTTGCCATTGCCTTTGATTTATCTAGAAAAGATTTAAAAAGAACAGCATTGTTTGAAGGATATAAGGCAACACGACCTAAGATGGACACAGAGCTTAGAGAATCATTTATAAGACAAGAAAACGAGGTTAAGGAGTTACTTAAACTATTAAACATACCAATTGTTACACAGATCGGTTTTGAGGCAGATGATATTATAGGAAGTTTTGCCAAACAGGCTTTTTCTAATTTTGACTCTGATGCATATATTCATACAAATGATAAAGACATGTTGCAGCTTATAGATGAGCATGTTTTTGTATGTCGTCCTGCCAGAAACGGTAATATTGCAATATGCTGGAACCAAAACGAATTTGTTAAAGAGTATGGTTTTCAACCTATTAATTTAATAGATTATAAGTCGATAAAAGGTGATCCATCGGATAATATACCTGGGGTTTATGGTGTTGGTGACGTAACTGCAAAAAAACTGATACAAGAGTATAAAACATTAGACAATATATATAGTAATATTAATGAGATAACACCTGTTTCTTTAAAAAATAAGTTGGAAAAGAATAAAGATAATGCACAGATGAGTTATAAACTTGTAACAATTAATACAAGTTTAGATTTAGGTATAGAAAAAAACGATTTAAGATGGAAAAATATCTATTCGGAAGAGTTTATAAATATGTTATCTGAATACAATTTTAAGAGTTTGATTAATAGATATTTTAGTTCAAAAGTACTGAAAATTGAGGAGCAAAACAATCCTCAACTAAGTTTAATATAATGAAAGTTGCTTTAGTTCATGACTATTTACATACATTTGGAGGTGCCGAGCAGGTACTGTTGGCATTAACAGAGATTTTTCCAGATGCCTCAATTTATACTTTTATAAAACACTTTGGCCACTTTCCTAAAGATGCAAAGGAACGGTTAGAAAATAAAACTATTATCTCTTCTAATTTCTCAAAAATACCATTTCAAAAATTAACCTCAAAATTTCTAGTTCCATTTACAAAAAAATGGTTTGAAGAGCTAGATTTATCTGAATATGATTTAGTAATTTCAGATGGCACAATATGGAGTAAAGGAGTTAAGACAAATGAAAATCAGAAGCATATTTATTACTGTCATACCCCTGCTAGGTTTTTATATAGTCTACCAGCAGAATCAACTAAAAAAAAGAACCTGTTTTTTCTAAAGCCAATCATTAAAAATATCGAACAAGATCTAATTAAGTGGGACTTACAAACTGCAGGCAATCCAGATCTAATTATCGCTAACTCTGAAAATATTAAGGATAGGATAAAAAAGTTTTGGAATAAAGACTCAGTAGTCATTTACCCTCCAGTTAATTTGTTAAATTTTGATAAATTTGCAGAGGTTGATGATTACTACCTTGTAGTTTCTAGGCTAGAGCCATACAAAAATGTAGATAAAGTTATTGAGGTATTTAATTTGTTAGGGTTAAAGTTAAAGATAGTAGGTTTAGGTAGTGAAAAGGTGGGGCTAAAATTAATGGCAAGTAAGAATATAGAATTTTTAGAAGGCATAAATAACCAGGCACTTGAAAAATTGTATAAGCATGCAAAAGGATTAATCCTATCGGCAGAAGAAGAGGATTTTGGGATCACAACAATAGAAGCAAGCAGTGTTGGTACACCTGTAATTGCATTAAGGTCTGGGGGGTTTATTGAAACAGTTGTAGAGGGGCGAAACGGAATGTTTTATGACGAAAACACAGTTGAAAGCTTACTTGAGGCAGTTAAGATTTTTAATGAAACAAGGTTTGATCGCGAAATAGTGAGAAATGTTGTGAAAGATAAATATACCAAGCAAATTTTCAAAACTAATATCTTAAACATAGTAAACTCTTTGGTAGATATTGGCTAGTATTTCAAGAATTTTAATCTTATCTAATACAAAACTCTTTGACCCAATAAGTATCTGTGGTACATTTACTCGAGTAAATTTTTTTTACCCTTCAGACGGTAGTCTTTCGGGTATTGACTTCTTCTAAGCCGATTAATATATTGGCTACAAGGAAATCGGCATAAGAAGATAGTATATGATTGAAACTCAAACTTTAGGACAAAATGGTAGAGTTGTTATATCTCTTGGAGGTTCAATAATTGTTCCCAACGAAATTGATTATAAGTTTTTAGCAGAGTTTAAGAGCTTTATAGAAAAACAGGTTAATGTAGGTGTTAAATTTTTAATTATCTGTGGTGGTGGGGCGACAGGAAAAAGATATATTGAGGCTGCAAAACATGTTGTAGATGTTTCAGATGAAGATTTAGATTGGCTTGGAATACATACAACAAGACTTAATGCTCATTTACTAAGGACAATTTTTAAAGAAATTGCTTTTCCAATTATTATTACTCATCATGATGAGAGATTTGATGTTAACGAAGCGGTTGTTGTGGCAGCTGGTTCTAAGCCTGGTTGGTCAACTGACTATGTCTCTGCAAGTTTAGCTGTAGGTAATGGTTTGACAGATATAATCAATCTTTCAAATATTGATTTAGTTTATGATAAAGATCCAAGTATAAAAGGGAATGAAGATGCAAAGCCATTAGAAACTTTAAAGTGGACGCAGTTACAACAAATGGTAGGGGATATTTGGACTCCAAATTTAAGCTCGCCGTTTGATCCTATTGCTACCAAACTTTGTTTTGAAAACAACTTAAAACTAATTATTGCAAATGGTCGAAATATTGAAAATCTTGAGAATATGTTTTCAGGAAAGCCTTTTGTTGGTACTCAAATTTCTAATTAATATTGTAGTCATGCTGAATCCGCCAGTTGGCGGAATTTCAGCATCTAGATTCCGAATCAAGTTCGGAATGACAATTCTTTTTCAGCTATAATACTCTTATGTTTCTAGATTCACTGACATTAAAACAATTTAGGGTTTTTAAAGAACAA
>JAQBTZ010000021.1 GCA_027624675.1 bacterium | reverse complement strand
CTTTTGCAGTAATAGCAAATGATGGTAAGTTTATTCAACCTACAGTTGTGGATTATATTTATGATAGAAATGAGGATAGAAAATTTATAATAAAAGAGAAACGTGAGACTAAGGTAATAAAAAAAGAGACAGCAGATATAATGACTGAGATGTTAGTTAAAGCAACAGAAGAGGGTTTAGGAAAAACAGGATTTTTAACAAAATACAGAGTTGCAGCTAAAACCGGAACTGCGCAGATTCCTGAAAATGGTGAATATAATCCAACTAAAACTAATACAACTTTTGTGGGGTACTTAGCAACAAATAAAGAGTTTGCTATGATAGTTAAGTTTGAAGAGCCCAAAACTAGTATTTATGCAAATGGTAATGCGGTGCCAACATGGTTTAAGATTGCAGAAGCGTTAACTGGTTATTTTGGAATAAAACCAGATTATTAGTGATAAAATATTTGAAAATAGGATATACTATCTAAGATTTAAATATGAGTAAATTTGTAATTACATCAGGAAATAGATTAGAGGGTGAAATTACTATATATGGGGCTAAAAATGTTGCAATAAAACTGATAGTTGCCTCAATGCTTACTAATGAAAAAGTTATCATTAGAAATTTGCCTAAAATTGGGGATGTAACTAATGCTATTAATGTAATTAAAGTATTAGGTGCAAGGGTAAAGTGGTTAAATGAGCGAACAATCTCAATTGATAACACCAATATACATAGATTTAGTGTGACTGAAAATCTCTCAAAGAGATCAAGAGCTGCGCTTCTTATTATTGGACCGCTTTTAAATAGGTTTGGAAAAGCAATTTACTCTGTTCCAGTTGCAGAACAATCTGTAGATTTAGAAGAAAGATATGGAGGTAAAATTCGTACAGTGATGGGTGGAGACCAGATAGGTGGTAGATCGATTGATAGACATATTGAGGCGTACGAGGCACTTGGAGCCGAGGTAGTTTATAAAAAGGGTCAGTTTATTTTTACAAGTAACTCTCTTAAAGGCGGAAGATATCATTTCCCAATTAGTTCTCATATGGGAACAGAAAATGCAATTATTGGTGCAGTACTTGCAGAAGGTCAGACGATTTTAAGCAATGCTGCAGAAGAACCAGAAGTTGATGATTTAATTAATTTTTTAAACTCGATGGGTGCAGATATACACAGAGATAATGAGGATATACGTAAGATAATAATTAACGGAGTAAAAGAGCTTGGTGGAACAGATTATTCTGTTATGGGTGATCCAAATCAGGCGGTAACTTATTTGTCTGCAGCATTAGTAACAAAAGGGTTTCTAACAGTAAAAGGAATTAACTCTTCTCATATTAATGCATTTTTAGCTAAAGTAGATAAGATTGGTGGTCATTATGAAGTTGAGATGGGAAATATTAAGGTGTGGATGAATGAGGAAGATGATTTTCAGCCTATTACGTATTTTGAGACATCTATTGCACCAGGATTTAAAACAGATTGGTTGGCACCATTTCTGATCGTTTTATGTAGAGCACACGGAACCTCTATGGTTCAAGATACAATTTGGGCTAGTAGGTTTGGATATATAAAAGAGTTAAATAAGATGGGTGCAAAAATTAAAGTCATGACTGCAACAGAGGCAAATGTTTCATACAAATGTGATGACACTTGGTTTGTTGGTAATGCAGAAAATGTAGTAGACATTGAAGGACCAATAAATTTTGTTGGAGCAGAGGTTGAAGGGTTAGATGTTAGGGCAGGAGCTGCGATGGTTATTGCAGGGCTAGTTGCAGAAGGAAAAACAGTTGTAAATAATGTCGAACATACTCTGCGAGGTTATGAGGATTTTGATGGAAATCTTAGAAAATTAGGATTGGATGTTACTTTAGAAGATTAAAGTTGGTTACTACTATCTAAATCATTTTTCAGTTTTTTTAGTACCCGAAAGACGATAGTACTTATATTTGTTTCGGTAAGATTAAACTCTTCTGCTATTTCCTTGTTTGTGTTTCCTTCAAAAAATTTCTTATAAATTATTTTTCTTTCTCGTTCGGGTAAAGTGTGTAAAAGTTTTTGCATAAATTCACCTTGACTGTATTCAATTGCGTCTTGTTCGGGAGTGTTAAATTTAGATTCGTGAATATCGTCTATAATACTAACCTTATTTTTTTGTTTTGCTTGAGTACGATAATAATCAACTAATGTATTATGAGCAATTCTGTATAACCATGAAGAAAACGATACGCCTTGCCATTTAAAAGAATCAATACCTACAAATGCTTTTTGAAATGCATTTGAAGTTATATCTTCTGCATCGTCTTGATCGTAAACTCTGTTTTCTATAAACCGTTTAATATGCGGGTAGTAATGGCTATAGAGTTTATCAAACGAAGACTTATTAGCTTTCGCAGACTTTACTAGCTCCTCTTCGATTTTAGGTTCTATTGATACTACAGACATTATATAAATAGATCCTTTCTTAAGTTTATGACGTCCTTTCTATTACCAACTAATAACAGTATGTCCTCTTTATTTGCATCCTCAAACTTATTAATAACTGGAAGAGACAAAACAAATTCATTACTTTTCCAGCTTTTAGGGATATTTCCTATTATCTTTTTTGGACCAGGAAAAACCTCAATTATTTCTTCAATTGATTTTATTTGTGGAGCAAATTGATAGTATGAGGCATCAATTACGATGTTTCCACATTTACTTTTTGCAAAGTTAATTCGAGAAGTAGGTGTAAAGCTTGAATTAAGTTTATTAATAATCTCGGATTTTGATACGGCATATTTACTAGCAACAAAATCTGCAACCTGATTAGTTATGTCGGATAAAACATCGTTATTATAATTTATATTAATAATATTTTTATTTAAAACTTGATTTGTAATGGAAATTTCACCAATCACAAATATATTTGTAGGACTAATAATAGGAAGCCATTTTTCTAAGATTTTGCTGTTTATTGAATTAATTTCTAAGATCAAAGTATGATTATAGGATTTTAAGTATAAGATTCTAAGTAAGGTTATGCTAAAAACTCTGATCCAGTTTATAAGATTTTTTGGATAGCTAAATTCTCCCCAGATAGTAAGTGGAACTGAAAATTCTGCCTCAGGTTTTTCTAAATTTCTGCGGGTTGGCTTTAAATCCTTAATACTTGTGTATAAACTTTCCCTAACTAAAGATGTTTCTCCAGTGCCTGTTACAACATAAATTGTAGGTTTATGTTTATAAATTACAAGTTTTGTAGCTATTATTGTTAATAAAATACCTATTGGTCTTAATATTTTTTTCATCATCTTAATTATAACGAAAAATAGGGCTTATGGGCACAAACTTGAAAGTTTGAATTATATTAGTTTCTCAGATACAATTAATATTGAAAGGAGTTTTAATGAAAAATATACTTTCAAAATATGGGCGCTTCGGCGCCCTATTTAATTTATGTGATATTTATTTAAAATTTCAGCTATAACAAGTACAATGATAATAATGGATAAAGAAACAAGATTTGAAAACTACAAGTTATTAGAAAAGGATTTTAGTGTGGAGTATGATAAGCCTTTATTACAGTTTACTACATGGAGACTTGGTGGAAATGCAGAGGCATTTGTAATAGTTAAAACTTCTGAACAATTTATTGCTTTATTCACCCTTATTGATCAGCTTAATTTAGATTATTTTATTTTAGGTGGTGGATCCAATCTGTTAATTTCTGATACTGGAATCAAAAAACTTGTTATTAAAAATGAGGTTTCAGATATTGTATTTGGTGATGTTGTGAAAGTAAGCAGTGAAAAAAATATAGGAGAAAACGTGTTAAGAACCGAAGAGCACTGGAAAGCTGGTTTTCTAACTTTTTCTGACCTAGATTATGATGATTTTTCGGACACAAAAACAAGGGTTATTATTTATTCTGGTACGATTTTACAAAAAGCAATAAATATAACTTTAGAAAATAAATTGTCTGGATTACAATGGTTTTCTGGTATACCAGGCACAATAGGAGGAGCAATTTATAATAATATTCATGGTGGATCAAAGCATTTTTCTGAAAATGTTGAGTGGGTAGAGGTTTTGAAAAACGGTAAGGTTGTAAGATTAAGTGTTGATGAATTAAAGTTTGGATATGATTATTCGTTATTACACAAAGAAAAATTAGCAGTATTATCTGTGGGGTTACTTTTAAATCATTTTGACCCTGAAAAGGCTAAAAAAACTGCAATTGAATGGACAAAGCGCAAGGTTATTCAACCAAGAAATTCTTGTGGTTCAGTATTTAAAAATTTAACTCAGGAGCAGGCAGATAGTGCAGGACTAAAGAATTTAAGTGTGGGATTTTTAATTGATACAGTTTTAAATATGAAAGGTTATAAACTTAACGGTGTACAGGTTTATGAAAGCCACGCTAATTTTATAGTTAATAATGGTAATGGAAAAGCACAGGATGTTTTTGATTTAGTAAAATTAATTAAACAAAGGGCAAAAGATGAACTAGGAATAGATTTAGTAGAGGAATTTGTATACATAGGGTTTCAAGATGCATAAAATTAAAAATTTTATTAGATTAATAATTAGCTTTATTTATTCAGTTTATTATGGTTTTCCCCAAAGGAAACTTAAAATAATTGGTGTAACTGGAACTGATGGAAAAACTACTACCTCAAACTTTATTTATCATCTTTTAACTAAGAATGGCTTTAAAGTTGGATTAATTTCAACAATAAATGCAAGGATTGGGGATAAAGAGATAGACACAGGGTTTCACGTTACCTCACCTGACCCGCAAGTTGTGATAAAGCTTTTAAATCAGATGGTAAAAGAAGGGGTTGAGTATGCGATTTTAGAGGTAACCTCTCATGGGCTATCACAAAATAGATTTGGCAATATTGATTTTGATTATGCAGTTGTAACTAATATTACACCAGAACATCTTGATTATCATAAAACCTATGATAATTATCTTTATACAAAGGCTAAGCTTATATTAAAATCTAAATTAACTTTTATAAATAAAGATGATAGTTTAAGTTATGAAAAGCTAAGGCAATTTGCGAGTAATAATTATAAGAAGGTAAGGGCATATGCATTATCAAGTTTAGATAGTAATTTAAGTAATCAACTGCGACAGGTACTAAGTAAAAATTTCCCCGGAATATACAATCAACAAAATGCATTAGCTGCTTTGACAGTTTTTACAAGAATTGTAGGAAAAGAGATTTCAGAAGAAACCATTAGTCAGTTTATGGATATAAAATCATTAGAAGGTAGATTTAATAGAGTACAAAACAATCTTGGGTTAAATATTATTATAGACTTTGCACACACACCAAATGCATTAGAAAAAATTTTAGAAGAGGTGCGAAATTTGAGAGAAGCTGGAGAAAAAATAATTAGTGTTTTTGGTTGTGCTGGTTTAAGAGATTCAAGTAAAAGACCAGTAATGGGAAAGATCTCTGGAGAATTAGCAGACGTTGTAGTTGTAACTGCAGAAGATCCTAGGACTGAGGATTTAGATAAAATTAATAAACAGATAGTAGAAGGAATAGAAAAAGTTAATGGGGAATATATCGTTGAAAACGATAGACAAAAGGCAATAGAAAAAGCTGTAACAATGGCAAATAAAGGTGACTGGATACTAATAACAGGTAAGGGACATGAGAAAAGCATGTGTTTTGGAACAACCGAAACCCCTTGGAGCGATTTTGATGCTGTTGAAGAAGCTTTAACATCTCAGACTTAACTCTTTCACCTCGGAGGTGCAATACTACAAGTTTAGTAGATTTTCTAATATTTTTAATTCTTTTTGATAGTTCTCTTGATCTGCAATAAAATCTTCAAATGATTTTATTGTTTTAAAGTTACCAAGTATTTTTGTTGTGGTCATAAAATCCCTTGGTGTCCCGATAAAATCAAGCAGACAAGAGAATGGGTAAATTTTTAACTCTTTAAATGATTTAAGCATATATGCTGTAAGTGGATTGAGGATAATATACCTACAAACATGCAAAAAAACTTCGTTTTCTAGGACTAATTTTGCTTTAAATTGGGTTAAAAATAATTGACCATAGTGATCCTCTTTTGCATTAAAGTATTTTGTATATCCGTTTATTAAGTTGCTAATAAATTTTTGAATTCCTTTATCTTGTAATTGCTCGAGCAAAAAGTGGTAATGATTGGGCATTAACGAAAAAGAATGAATATTTACTAAAAGATTATTATCTTTTTGGATTGAATTTAAATAACTTTGTTTATTTTCAATTGTAAGATTATTATAACGAGAATACCTTATTTCATGTTTGTCAAAGCGATAATAATTAACTAGGTCTATGAATCTATTATAATTTTCAGAATTTAAAAAAGTTTCCGTGCCATTAATTCCTTTATTGTATATATGATAAAAGTTGTCGGTAACTAAAGGGTTTAATATTCTAGGCATATTTTTATATTATCACCTCCGAGGTGAAAGAGTCTAGCTGTGTGTCTTGGCATTGTGATGAATTTGTACACCACTAGTTGTATTTTGCATGAAACATCACTTTCCAACATACATAGAAATTGACAAAAAAGCACTTTTGCATAATTACAAAACAATTAGATCTTTATTGGGTGAAGGTGTTTTACTAGCACCATGCGTAAAAGCAAATGCTTATGGTCATGGGTTAGTAGATATTTCCTTGCTTCTTCAAGAGTATGGAGTTGATTGGTTGAGTGTATTTTCAATAGCAGAAGGAAAGATATTACGTAGTTCTAAAATTAAAGTCCCTATTCAAGTTTTAGGTGGTATTAATACTGGAAATATTAAAGATTTATTTTTGTATAATTTAATTCCTTTTATTAGCAGTAAAAATGAATTACAAACTTTATTGCTAGAGGCAAAGCGAACTAATAAACATTTAGATGTTGTTTTAAAAGTTGATACAGGAATGTCTAGATTTGGAGTTTATCCTTCTGAAGTGTTAGATATTTTAAGTTACGCAGGTAATCAGAAATTGGTAAAAATTATTAGTATAGCTACTCATTTTGGTTCATCTGATGAAGTAAAGGATAACAAACGATTTTTAGACCAGTTTGAACTTTTTAATGATCTTAGAAACAAAATAAAAGATAAGTATTCTAGCATTATTTTTCAATGCGCCAATTCTGCCGCTACTCTTGTTTATCCTAACTCACATTTTGACCTTGTTAGACCTGGTATCTCAATTTATGGGTATTTTCCGTCTAAATATATAGAAAATGAATGCAGAACTATTGATTTATATCCAGTGTTGAAATTAAAATCTTCAATATCAGTGATAAGAACAGTGAAAGAAAATGTATATATTTCTTACGGATATTCTTATAACACAACTAAACCTTGCAAAATTGCAGTTGTACCTATTGGTTACAGCAATGGATTGCCAAGGTTGTTAAGTAATAGGTTTAAAATTTTAGTGAACTCTAAATTTGTACCTATAGTTGGAAAAATTTGCATGAACGCTTTAATGGTTGACATTACTAAAATTGGTAAAGTGAGTGTTGGTGATGAAGTTATAATTATTGGGAAACAGGGTGTAAATACTATAACGGCTCAGGATATCGCTGAATGTCTCGGTACAATACATTATGAAGTTTTAACGAATTTAGATTCGCATATTCCAAAAGTTTTCGTTTAGTACAGAAGCAATTATTAGTGATAGTTTCAGTAGTAAGTTGATATATATTGGTATGAAAAAACAAAAATTAGTTATTTTATATGGCGGGTTTTCAGATGAAAGAGAGGTTTCTTTAAAGAGTGGAAAGGCAGTATCTGACAATATTGATTTAGATAGGTATGAACCTATTTTAGTTGATGTTTTATCCACTGATAATTTTAAAGAAGTTAATACTTCTAATGTTTATACTTTTGATGAGATAATTTTAAGATATAAAAATGCTGTATTTATGATTGCTTTACATGGAGAGTTTGGTGAGGATGGAGTACTTCAGTATCTTTTAGAACGTTCAGATGTAAAATTTACAGGTTCAAGATTTAATGCACATAGTATTGCTATAAACAAGTTAGCGACAAAGTTAATCGCACAGGATTTAGGCATAAAATGTGCAAGACATATATCATTTTCTTCACAAAAAGTTGTTAAGTTAGAAAATCTCCCAGATTTTGATATGTTTGTAGTAAAACCAAATAGTTCTGGTTCTAGTGTAGGAGTTAGTATTGAAAAAACAAAACAGGATACATTATTAAAAATTAAGAATCTTTTAAAAATTTATAGTACAGTTTTAGTAGAAGAATACATAAAAGGAGATGAAGTTGATTGTGCAGTTATTGGTGATAGTGTTTTTCCTTTGGCATTAATTAAACCTATCAAAGGTCATTTATTTTTTGACTACGATGCAAAATATACAAAAGAAGAGTGTGATGAAGTTATTCCTGCACCGATAAATAAAACAATTGAAAATCAGGTTAAAGAAAGTTCGATAAAAATTCATAAGGCACTAGGCTGTAAGGGTGTAACACGTAGTGAGTATATAATTAAAAACAACGAGCCGTATTTTTTGGAGATAAATACCACCCCCGGAATGACTGAAACTAGTTTAGTTCCACAACAGGCAAGTGCAGATGGTGTTACATTTTCTGAATTAATTGATAGGCTTATAGATGAAGCATAGCTGTTAATAGTATAAAATGAAATTATGAAGAAGTTAATTAAAAACTTTGTTTCTTTTTTATTAAAAGAGCTTGCAAAAAATAAGATTAAAAAAACTGGTGCAAAGGTTATTGCAATTACCGGTACTGTTGGTAAAACGTCTTTAAAAGATGCTGTTGCATTTATTTTAGAAAAAGATTTTAAGATTAAAAAAACAAGTAAAAACTTAAATGGGTTTTTTGGATTGCCACTTGATATATTAAATCAACCTTTTTCTTCTGTGCCAACACATAAGTGGCCAATAATCTTGATTAGATGTTTTTTGGATCTAATTAATTCAAAAGAAAAATATGATTACTATGTACTAGAGTTTGGGGTAGCTGAACCG
>JAQBTZ010000020.1 GCA_027624675.1 bacterium | reverse complement strand
ATAAAAAAATATTTGGAATAATAGACAAAACTAGGTTTATCGGACACTTTCATATTACTGCACAAGGTCGTGAAGAATTTATTCTAAAACAGGGTAACAAGCTCCCCTTTTTAACAAAATATTTTGAATACCCAATTCATAAATTATCAGACAGACTACAAGTAAAAATTACAGAAAAAAGTATATTTGTAAGCCAAGAACTATTTAATGAAGCAATTAAATACTATAAAGCGGACCCAACAAAATTACATGTAGTTGAAACAGGCGTGAATACTACAAAATTTACTAAAGAAGGTGAAAAAATGGATTTTGGTTTTGAAAAAAATAGCATAATAATTGCAAATGGTGGAAGACTTAGCACAAGAAAAGGGATAGACATACTTGTGAATACTTTAAAATACTTACCAAATCAATATAAAGTCGTTTTATGGGGTAAATGGGACGAAGATATGAAAGAGATAGTTAAAAAAATTGTAAAAGAAAATAATTTAGAAGATAGATTTAAATCATGTGGAGCAGTAAATTATTTTGAGATAGAAAAATATTACAGATCTGTTGACTATTTCGTATTACCATCAAGTTATGAAGGGCTTGCAAAAGTTTTACTAGAAGCTTTATATACAGGTAATAAAGTTATAACAACGTTGTTTGCAAGTGAGATAAAAATCCCTAATTTATATATGTTACAAAACAATACCCCAGAACAACTTGCAAAACTAATTACAGATATAAAAGATAATGAAAATAAATATGAACAAACGAAACAAATTTTAGATCAACACTTTAGCTGGGATGCAAAAGCAAAAGAGATAGAGGTAATTTATAAAGAAACAATCAAACTTTTGGCTTAGCAACTTAATTACAAACCCTCAGGGTTGGTAATGGCTTTGATAAAGGGTTTTTTATTCCAACGGCACCGTACCAAACAATTTCCACGTACCATACTCAAAATGTAAGATTGCAGTAAATTTTGCAGTTGAATTATTATTATATGTAACTAAATAATCTACCTCTGCCCAGCTTTCTTCTTTTTCCCTAACTTCAGATATTTTTTGTAACGAAACTATCTTTAAGTCTGAACCTGCTAAAGCCTCGTTTAAACTTTGTTTATCTACCAAAAATTCTAAAGAAGAATCTAATAAATTCTCGAAATCCTCAGAACTTTCAACAAATGTTGTTTCAACCTCACTAATAAGTTCATCTTTTGTTAACTGTTTTTCTGTGGTAAAAACCTGACCTGTTATTGTTGCCTTTGCTGTAAATGCAGAATAACCATAAGTTAAAGAAGTAATCAGAGTTAACACGATAAAGGTGATAAAAATCTTAATAATTTTCATTATTACATATTACTAAATATAATAAATTATCCCAGTTCTTTAAAAGGCAACTTTTTCTTTTCCTCTTCTTCCATCTGCATAAACTTTGCCACTAAGCTGTCTAAAGAGTTGTCTCCATCTTTGATTGCTCTGCATAAAGGACAGTTATCATCTAGATCATCAAGAGACAATTGGTCTTCAAATCCACCATCTGGGTATTGTTCAGGTGCAATACCACGCTGATCAACTAAAACAGGGAAATCATCAACATATTCATCTCTATTTTTATCTCTTGTGCCCTTAAATTCAACTGTAAATTGATGCCCAGCCCCGAAATCAAATATAAAGCCTAGTTTTGGGTACTTTTCGTAGTCAATATGACAGATTTTTATCTCATCAGTTTTATAAGCAGGAAAAGGTTCATCTTCCCATCCTGGTGCATAAAAAAAAGGACTATCTTTACTAAACATAACCTCTCCTTTTTTGTTTAAGCAAAATCCATGCATATGATCGTTATCCCAATCCATAGAAAAGATTATTTCTTCTGCAAGTTCTAGAAAATACTGGTTTCCATAAACCTCTATCTCACGCCAAACTGGTTTTTTGCCTGTATAGTGTACCCTAAATGTATAAACCTTTTTATTAGAATTTTCTAGGTTAAAAGCATCATGAAAAAGAAATTGGTATTCATCAAAATCTACTAATACTTGTTTTAAATAATCAACATTGCGCCCTTTGGCAATTTTACCATTGATCATCTCTAAAAAATTACTTTCCATCATTTTTGGTGGTTTCATTTTCATATCATAATTTTACACTTTTATTATCATCTTTTGCAATACTGACATGCGCGAGAATGACTGAGGAGTAACTGATATTTCTACCTACTGCTATGCCAGTTCCAAGCTGATTGTAATATCTGCTGTACATTGTACTGTGCAACCCAACCTAACTCTTCTTTTGCCTTAGTTGCATTTGCATATAGTACCTCAGGATCACCCACCCTTGCTCCAACTATCTCATAATTTAACTTTTTACCTGAAAGCTGTTCTGCAATCTCAATTAATTTCTTGTTGCTTGTTGAAACTCCTGTTCCTAAATTGTAAAAATGGTATCCTTTACTGTTTTCTAATTTTTTTAATGCTAAAACATGTGCTTTTGCTAAATCAGTTACATGAATATAATCTCTTTCTTGTGTTCCATCTGCCGTATTAAACTGATCTCCAAATAATGTTAATTTTTCTCTTCTACCCATTAACGTTTCCATTATAAGCGGGATAATATTTGCTGTTGCTTTTACTTCTTCGCCTATTTTGCCACTGATGTCTGCTCCTGCTGCGTTAAAATATCTTAGTGCTACTGAACTTATTTTATATGCTGTAAAATAATCATTTAAAATCCCCTCTACAAACATTTTTGATCTAGCATATGGGTTTATTGGGTGTAGTTCTGCAAATTCACCAATTGGAGAGACTGCATTTCCGTATAACGAACAAGTAGAAGAAAAAATAAATTTATCTACTTTGTTTTCTTTCATCACGTTTAAGACATTAAAAGCCCCAAGCACATTATTTCTGTAGTATTTTTCTGGATTCTCAACTGATTCTCCAACCTTTTTATACGCTGCAAAGTGCATTACTGCCTCTGGTTGGTACTGTTTTATAGATTGAGTTAACTTTTCTCCATCTAAAATATCCCCTTCAACAAAATCTATTGTTTTGCCTGTCATCTTTTCTATCTCATCTAAATTAACCTTTGTAGACATTTCTAAACTATCATAAACAACAACCTGATAATCATTATTTAATAGCTCTAAAACTGCGTGTGAACCAATATAACCTGCTCCTCCTGTAACTAAAACTTTCATAGTACTTTCCTTCCTCTTGAATAATACTCGATACCTGATTGCTTTGCTTTATTTGGATCTAACATATACCTAGCATCAAAGATTACTGGGTTATTCATGTTTTTAACCAGATTTTCGTAATCATAATCTTTAAACTGTTTCCATTCGGTTAAGATAATTACTGCGTCTGTTTTATCAAACACATTTTCATATGAATCCACATATTCAATATTTTGTTCACCTAACATCTGTTTGGCTGTTGCAAGTGCCATTGGATCATATACTTTAAGCTGTGCTCCAAACCCACGTAGCTGTCTAATTACATCTATGGCGCCAGAGTGCCTTGCATCATCTGTATTGTCTTTAAATGCAGTTCCCAGCACTCCTAGTGTTATGTTTTCTAAGTTTGAACCAAACCTTTGTGTTACTCTTTCTATAAACCTAAACATCTGTTGCTTGTTTACGTTTATTACACTGCCCAAAATCTGGAATTCGTAATTATTTTCAAGTCCTAACTGATAAAGTGCATTTACGTCTTTTGGAAAACATGGTCCTCCAAAGCCTATCTCAGTTGGATTTAAAAATCTCTTTCCTATTCGCGCGTCAAGTCCTATACCCTCTGCTACACTTTTAACATCAGCTCCAACTCTTTCACATAAATTTGCTATTTCGTTAATAAACGTAATTTTAGTAGTTAAGAAAGTGTTTGCTGCATATTTAATCAACTCTGAACTTGAAACATCTGTTCTAAATATGACTGTATCTAAGTGTTCAAAAATCTGACTTAGCACATCTAATGCTTTTTCAGAATCAGAACCTATAACTACTCTTTCACCATTATAAGAATCATAAACTGCATAACCCTCTCTTAAAAACTCTGGATTTGATGCTACATCAAAATTAACAGCTCTACCATTAGCACCTTTAAGTACTCCTGCTGTTACCCTTTTGTTTGTTCCTACTGGTACAGTGCTTTTTGTAACAACAACAGTATATTTACCTTCTGATAAATTTTGTCCTATTGAAAATGCAGCTTCATCAATATATTTCATATCTGCAGTACCAATCTCTGTTGAAGGTGTACCAACCGCAATGAACACTACGTCTGCGTCTTTAACTGCTAATGCATAATCCGTTGTTGCAATAAAATTTTTATTAGCTAATGCCTCTTGTATAAATTCTTCTACGTTTTCCTCGTATATTGGCATCTTTCCTGAGTTGATCATCTCTACTTTGGCTATGTCAACATCAACTGCCGTAACATTATTTCCCCATTTTGCAAATACTGCTGCACTTGGTAATCCTACGTATCCTGTTCCTATTACTGCTATTTTTTTTGGATTTTTTGTCTTGATTTCATCAAAATTTATATTTTCCATAGTTAATTTTTAATTTTGTACTTAATAATCGTTTTTATTTTTAAGAATTATTTGTACATTTACAAGCTTTCGCAGATTGACTTTTACTTTTAAAACATTTACTTATTGTCAATCGAGAATGCAGATAGTGAGTGACTTATAATTTAACTTTCAAGTGATCCTCAACTATCGGTTGTAAATTACAAAAAATTCTTAAAAACTACTTATTTCTCCAAATCGTATACTCCCTTTATATCGTTATATTTAACTTTCATCACATCCATAAAATTAACAATAGAATCCTTTAACGGATTTACCTTACTCTCCTCTACATATGTCCAGTTAACAGGGATTTCCTTAATTGTATACCCCATCTTTCGAGCTAAAAACAAAACCTCTACATCAAATGCTGTAACCATTGGTCCTTCTATCTTTCCTCCAGGATAAAGTAGAGTTGCATTAAAAATTTTATGCGCAGCATCTTTTTTAAACAACTTAAATCCATTTTGAGTATCATTTATACCCTTAAGTACTAAAGTCTGTACAATTAAGTTGAAAACTCTACCCATTATATGTCTAATTAGTGGCTCTTTTTGTCTTTGAGCTCCCATTCCCTCCCTAGAACCTATTGCAATATCAAAATCATTTTCAGTAACCCAAACTAGAAATCTTTTTAAATCATCTATAGGAGTTGCAAGATCAGCATCTGCAAATAAAATATAATTTTTACTTGCCTTTAACATACCAGTTTTTACTGTGTAACCTTTTCCAGAGTGAGGATTTTTGATTATCTTTAACTTTTTATAATTTTTTGCAAACTCCTCTGCAATCTTAACAGTGTTATCTGTCGAACCGTCATCCACAAGCAATACCTCAAAATCCTCATAATTTTCTGTCATAAAGTTCATTACCTTTTGTAACGAACCTCTTATTCTTAACTCTTCGTTATATGCAGGAATTACAACTGAAACAGAAATAATTGATGTACTCATTTTTAGTTAACTCTCCATACAAATTTTTTATAAAAGTAAAAATTCCAGATTAAACCTACTAAAACTCCAAATGACTGAAATATCAGATCAATAAATAGTGTAGTACCAAAGATTGATTCTCCAATTGCCACAATTCCAAGTTGAATTACAATTGCACCTGATGCTACTAAATTAACTTTTATTATACCTTTAATCAAAGAAAATAAATCGTCCTTAGAGTTATCTTTAAACGCCCATTTATTATTAATATAAAATGTTGCAATAATTCCAATCTCAATTGCTAATAAAGTTGCTACAACTAATGGTAAAAAGATATCAAAACCCAGTACATTTATATGCTCTACTAGATTAAATATATTTTGAGAAACGACTAGATTCCTGATCAGAAATGCATACGACGAAAGTTGAAATATTGTTCCTATTCCACCTGCTATAAATACTTTACCAAACCTACCTGCTAATGTCTGATTCATCCTAGTCTTAAAAACAAATTTCAACATATCTTGCACGTAGTCCATACCCATTTTTGATTTTCCATACACTCTATCTACAAAGTGATAGGGGACTTCAGTTACCATAGCACCACTATCAAGAGCTGCTTTAGTAAAAGCTGCCTGAAACGTATAGCCAGACATATTCTTAACTTTGTCTTTGCATTTATAAAACATCGCTTTTTTAATTCCTTTTAAACCTGCTGTCCAATCCGTAACTCTAGGTTCCATAAACACAATCCGAACAAACAAATTTCCACAAAAACTTAATAACTTTCGGTAAGGTGCCCAGTCACTAGGGATTGACCCTCCTTTTCTATATCTTGTACCAATAACTAAATCAACATCATTTTCTAATTGCTTAATAAAAAGTGGTAAAACCTCTGGAGGGTGTGAAAGGTCACCATCAAACTGAATGATTGCCTGTGCTCCTAATTTCTGAAATGCAAAATCAATCCCGTCTAAATATGCAGCCCCCAACCCCTCTTTTTTAGTTCTGGTATATAATGTAACAAGTGGGTTTGTATCTATTATCTGTTTAACTAATTCTCCTGTGCCATCTGGAGAACTATCATCAACTATTAATATACCAAAATCACTAGTCTTAACAGTTTCTAAAACCTTAGTAACTTCGTATATTGTTTTTTCAATGTTTTCCTTTTCGTTATAAGTAGGAATTACAATATGACCTTTCATATTTTTAGTGTTCAAAATCTATCTCAGAGTGATCAGATACATTTAATCTTCTAATATTATCTCTTATTAAAGCATTTTTTCCAATTAATGATTTTTCAAGCGTCATATTTTCTATATATGCATCTTGATCTATAATCGAATATTTTACAACAGAACCCTTGATCTCTGCTCCACTTGCTACAGAAACATAAGGGCCAACTATAGCATTTCGAATTTTTGCAGATTTTGCAATAAATACAGGCGGAATAATTACTGACTGTTGAATAGACTCTTCGGGAACTTGCTGACACTCTATTTTATCTAACAGAGCTTTATTAGTTTCAAGTAAATTACTAATTGTGCCACAATCTAGCCACTCCTTAGTATCAATTGCATGTAGATACTTTTTCTCATCTAACATCTGAGCAAATGCATCTGCTAGTCTAATTTCACCACCTTTTGATGTTCGTTCATTTTCTACTACCTTATCTAGGTATTTAAATAGAGTCTTTCCAGATGGAAAATAGGCAAGTCCTATCCAAGCTCTGTCACCTACAGGGTTTTCTGGTTTTTCATACCAGGCACTTACTTTTCCACTTTCATCAAACGTTAATATGCCAAATCTTTTATAATCCTGAATTTTTTTGACCCAGACATAAGCATCAGCCTTGTCTAACTTTTCAAGATCATCTAAAGCATGTTCATCAAAAATAGTATCACTAAAATCTATTAAAACAGGTTGAGACAGATTTACCTCATCTTTTGC
The DNA here is from genome assembly GCA_027624675.1 of bacterium. Lineage (GTDB taxonomy): Bacteria > Patescibacteriota > WWE3 > 2-01-FULL-39-13 > JAQBTZ01 > JAQBTZ01. Next base: position 1,612 of record JAQBTZ010000020.1, on the reverse strand, counting down.
AAGCTGAAGAGCAGCGCCATCACCTTTCATCTCTTCTTGTTTAACAAATACCATATTTAAATCCGAATACTCTTCATTTAGATACTCTTGTATTTCTTCTAACCCATGACTGTATACAAATATCCACTTATTAGGATTTGCTTTTCTTACCCTATCTATAATATGTCCAAGTACAGGTTTCCCCCCTACATAAACCATTGGCTTAGGTTTTGCATAGGTATGAGGTCTTAGTCTTGTGCCTCGTCCTGCTAAAGGTATTATTACATCCATACTTACTCCAAAATTTTATACATAAGAGCTACAATAGTAATTAACTTTTTAAAGATTAGCAATAGCACCTAAAAAAACGGGGAAAATATAATCAATGTTAATACTACACCTATTAAGCCTAATAAAATATACTCCAACATTATGTGTTTGTCTTTTCTATCTTCATTTCTGTGATGCCCTATACCCCAGATAACATAAAACACCGATACTGACAAAAATACTGTAAGTTGTATTGTTCGGTTTAATGGCAATAAATACAAACTAGCTAAACTTAACGTAAAAAAAAGTATTAAAAAATAATGTGAAAATATAATCTTTTTTATCATCATAATATTCCACCCGAACGTACAATTAATACAGCAATAATAATAAATAGAATATATAAAACATGGACTTCTCCATGACCTGTATGTTTTTCATGTCTATTTGCAAATACATATATTGAATCAATCATAAATAGTACCAACAAAAGTATAGCAAAATAGAAAACTACATTTTGAGTGGAATCAGAAATATTAATAAGTGTTGGTACGCTGTTAATAACATCTGGAATATCAAGTTGCATTATCTGAGGTTGCCTTTTTGTAATGCCTTGTTCAAAACTTTTTTCTATTACTGGTTCTGAGTCATCTTTTGTGTTAACTTCAATCTTTTCAACAGACGCTGTCAAAACAGATATTGAAGCTGGCTCTGTAATTGCCGCCAGGCTTTGCCGTGGAGTACCAAACAGCTGAACAACCAGTGTTGTCTCCGTACCATCTAACTCACCATTTACTACTGCAAGTCCCACCTCAGCATATCTAGTATTTAACAAGTTTTCTCTATGTGAAGGTGAATCAAGCCAAGCATCAACTACTCCTTTAGATGTAGAAAAGTCCCTAGCAAGATTTTCCCCTGCGTAAATGTAATCATAATTTTCACCTAAAATAAAATCCCATGGCTGAACTCCAGATGGAGATGTATGTGACCAATAATTATACTTAAACATATCCTTAGCTTTTTTTTCTGCAGCAACTGATAAAAGCGCATTTAAACTTACACCTTCAATCCCGCTATCAAGCCTTGCCTTATTTGTTTCAGTAAACAAACTTGCAATATCTATATGTGTTGCAAATCCTAACACCTCTGGTGCTTTTATCTTTGTAATTGTAATTGAGATAAAAAATAAAAATAAAAATGAAAAATAATGTACAAGGGCACGACTTGATATTAAATGAGGACGTTTCTTTGATCCTAAACTATGGTGATGAACAAGCAGGCTTTGTAACATATATGGTTATATTATCACTTATATGTTTTTGGAAAAAGAATAAAAAAATAGGGTTATTATATGAAAAAAAAT
>JAQBTZ010000019.1 GCA_027624675.1 bacterium | reverse complement strand
CTTTAGGTGATACCTTTAAGAAAGTTAATCTTATTAAGATAATTTAGGATTAATCTATTCATCGAACTTATATTTTAGATAGATTAATAACATTGTCAACAAAATGGCTTAACAAGAGTATTTTTATGTATTTAATATGTAAAATCAAGGTTGGTTTTTTGTGTTTACAACACGAAGTTTTGACTTTATAGGTAGTATTTCCACCCAAATATTACCTCGATTAAACTTAATTTCCTCATCTTTATTATTATAAAATTTTATCTTTGAAATTTTTGAAATTTTCTCCCAATATCCTTCTATAATATCTCCGTCAAAATAGAAATATGCATCACCTTTGCCAATAAGATCATATTTCAAATGTGAAAATGCATCACTAACTTGTGACTCTTTCACAAACGCCAAAACAATATTTTTAGATTTGACCTGTGCACCACTCTTTTTATCTGTAAATGCCACCCCACCCTGAAATCTTAAATAATTGTTTTGCCCAGCATTGTAAACCCACTTTACTTCGTAATCAGTTAAATCCCAAAAATTAAAACTAAACTCTTTTATATTATTCGTTGTGCTTTGTAAGTCATCTTTAAACAAAAAGGAGCTAAAATTATCAGAATCTACCCATAAATAACTTCCATAAATTTTACCTAAATAATTATATAATTTACCTATATCTAATAAATCTTGAGACGAACTTCCATTTATAACTGTAGAAAAAATACCGTCACCATTTTTTTCTTTACTTATGCTATATAGTCCATATTCTCCAATATATTTATATACATCAACATCTGGACTTACTAAATTAGGTTTATCAACAAAACTTTCAGGGCCAGAATTAAAAATTAAAAATGGAGAATAATCTAAAGCTAAACTTGCAAAATAATATTTTATATCAGCAATTGGACCTATCTCAACTGGTCTATTTTCATAAAAAATACCAAGCAAACTAGTAACGCCTAACTCGTCCACAGCCTCATAAACAATATCCGCCTCTGCGATTGCTGTTTGAGGTCGATCTTCAGGCTTATTTTTTATCATTACTGCCCAAGGTCTTAACCTTAGGTTGTTTTGGTTTTCTTCAGAAACTGTTGTTCCTGTAAACAAATTTATTGATGATTTAGAAGTGTTAACAAAATCAGTGCTTGAAAACGCACCAAGCCCTAAAAATACATTTTGTGGTTTATTTATTGGACTTATATCAGTGGTTTTTACAATATCTTTCTTAACCAATTCTTCTTCAATGTTAGGCTTTATATCTGCCTGTGGTTTACTATAACCCTGTAAAACATAGTTATATGAAAATATACCTCCAACTGAGACAATTAAAAAAATAAGAAAAAAAACTACAACCTGTGTAGGTTTAAAATAGGATTTATCTCGTTTACTCAAAACTATACTTGAATCAGGCATTAATAATAGTATACTCGAAACAATTGGTTTTGTGGAGAAATATATAAACTATTTCAGATAGTTCTTAAGAAATTGTGATTATAGTATATTGCATAACACCAGATGGAGTCTGCACTTCAACCACATCACCCTTTTTAGCACCAAGTAATGCTTTCCCAATCGGTGATTCATGTGAGATCTTACCCATAGAAGGGTCAGCTTCCGGTGCACCTACAAGATGAAAATCAAACTCATTTGAAGCAATCTTAACCTTAATCCTAGAACCAACTGAAACAGTACTTGTATTTGCACTATTAGAAATTTCAACCCTTTTTAATATCTCATTAAGCTCCAAAATACGGCCTTCAATTTCTGCCTGTAAGTCTCTTGCAGAATCATACTCACCATTTTCAGACAAATCTCCAAGAGCTACAGCATCTTTTATCTTCTGCGCTACTTCTCTTCGTTTAACTTCTGTTAAATCTTTATATTCAATTTTTAGAGAGTCTAAACCCTCTTGTGTCATTATAATTTTATTCATATCTTTCCAATAACTATCCCACGGTCGAAAACGACACATAATAACAAAACATTGTATTATTGTGGGAGTAATAGTAAGGATAAACCTTCACTACTCTTAATTATACTACTTTTATTACTTAAACTCAACAATATGCACTTTCGTCACACCCATACAATTGTATTTATATTTAACCTATGGAGTCAACCTTTTAACATCTCTTGGCAAGAAAGCAGTCTCTTTAACATTAGGTAAATCAAGCATTTTCATTATCATTCGATTTGGCCCCATTCCAACTCCACCGTGCGGAGGGCAACCATACCTAAAAAAGTTAATATAATTTTTTAACTCATCCAAACTCATTCCTTTCTCTTTAGCTTGTGACTCTAAAACTTCAATTCGGTGCTCACGCTGTGCACCTGTTGTAACCTCAACTCCTTTGTATAAAAGGTCAAAGCTTTTTGTTAAACTCGGATTATCTTTATGTCTCATGTGGTAAAAAGGTCTTACATCAATTGGATAATCAGTTATAAACACAAAATCACTCCCAGACTCCTCTTTCACTAACTTACAAATCTCTCTTTCTTCTTCTGGGCTTAAATCTCCCTTTTTTTCACTTAAAATACCTACTAGCTTAAGTTTTGCTTTTGCCTCTGACATTGAGATTTTAGGAAAAGGTTTAACCGGAATTTCAATATCTAAATCCAGAGATTCTTTTACCTGCTTAAATCCTGAGATCAATAAGTCCTCTTCAATACTCATAACATCAAAATGTGACTCAATATATGAAACCTCAAAATCCCAACCTGTAAACTCTGTCATATGCCTTGTAGTATATGATGCCTCTGCCCTAAAAACAGGACCAACAACAAAAACTTTTTCAAAGCCTGAAGCCATTGCCATTTGCTTGTAAAACTGAGGCGACTGAGCCAAATAAGCACTACCCTCAAAATATTTTACCTTAAAAACTTCAGCCCCTGATTCACTTGGCGCACTCATAAAAGAAGGAGTGTAAATCTGAGTAAAACCCTCTTTCTCATAAAATCTTCTAAAACCCCTTTCAAGCTCTGTCCAAACATTAAAAATTTTTAACTTTTCAGGATTTCTTAAATCAAGCCACCTATAATCAAATCTATGTGTCTGATCAACATCTTCTGCGCCTTTTTCAACAACAACAGGGATTGGTAACTCTTCTGCCTTAGATAAAACCTCAACCTCTTTCACCTCAATCTCAATTCCACCTGGAGCCTGTTTTTCTTCTTTTACAAGTCCTGTAATTTTAATTACAGATTCAACACTTAAATCACCAACTACTGCAAAACTATCAGTATTTTGTTTTAATACTACAGTTTGAACCTTATCCGTAACGTCTCGTACTAACATAAACTTAATCCCACCCTGATGTCTTAGCGTATTTACAAACCCCTCAATAACAACATCTTTTCCTACATGCTTTGACAGATCTTTTATATAGATTCTTTGCATAATTTTTGAAATTTCAATTAGACGAGTAAAAAAAATACGCCTCTAATAAAAATATCAATTTAGATTTGATACTTTTGAGGACGTAAAAAACGTGTTGCCACCTCAATTTGCTTAGTTATTACTAACCAAGCCTTATAAACCACAATAATGGTCTAAAGCTGTAACGGGCTTGCCCGTAAGATTCTACTAACCAATTGGCTTTCTTTCTTAAGCTACCCAGTGTTTGCTAGGTCATTACTTTATAAAAATATAATATACCATTTCATCGCTAAAAACAACTAAAATAGTTACAATGGAAACGATGAATTTAGAATCTACATATATACAAACTATCTACATTACATTTACTCATAATAAAGAGCTGATGGGCTACGTTTTGGGTTTTATGATAATGACCTTAGTTTCACTTATAAAACCAACAAGATCACATTTATTAGTAACATTTGGATTTTTAATTTTAGTATTTGGGTTTGAATACGATAAACATATTATAAATGGGCTACGAGAACAAACTATAAACGCTTTACAAGTTGGACAAGGCATTTCTGCAACACGAATAAATTTTGTAAATATATTTTTAACGCACTTACTACCAATAATATTTTGGCTAACAGGTTGGGGGGTTTTGTTGATTGGATTGATTTTTGGAGGTGTGAAAAAGAAGATTGATACCAGATGACAAAAAGCATAACTTACTCACAAAATTTTTTAAAAAATAAAAGTTTAGTAACACAACTTATTAAAAATTCCTCAATTTCAATTAACGATACTGTATATGAAATTGGTGCAGGGGATGGAATAATTACAGAAATACTACTAAAAAAAACAAAAAGTGTAATTGCATTTGAAATTGACAATACACTATTTAAAAACCTATTACAAAAATTTAAGAACAAGGATTCACTAAAATTATTTAACGGTGATTTTTTAAATCACGAGTTACCAACAACTCCTTACAAAGTCTTTGCTAATATTCCTTTCAATATTACATCTGCCATAATAAAAAAACTTACTCAATATTCAAATGCACCAGATGATACTTACTTAATAGTACAAAAAGAATCTGCCGAAAAGTATATGGGAAAACCTTACAATTCAATTAATACACAAATAAGTATTCTATTAAACCCATGGTTTAAATTTGAAATCATACACGAGTTTAAACAAAACGATTTCTTTCCTAAACCTCAAGTAAATAGTGTATTAATAAGAATAAAGAAATTACAACTACCTTTAATTAAAAATGAAAACAAAAATCTATATGAAGATTTTATAGTCTATGCTTTCAACCAACCAAAACCAAATGTAGCGCAAGGTTTATCAAAAATCTTCACAAACAAACAAACAAACAAACAAACAAACAAACAAACAAACAAACAAACATATCTACAATAGCTGGTAATTTGAAACCTTCACAGCTTGACTTTGAAATCTGGCTTAACCTGTTTAACAAATTTTTAACAGAATCTAATAATAAACAATTAGTAGAAGGATCATTTCAGAAAATAAAAACCCAACAGAACAAGTTAAAAAAAATTAATCGGACAAGAGTTGATAAAAATTGGAGAAAGTTTTAAACAATTACTGGTCAAACCTGCGGGGTTTGACCTTGTTCTCTTGCAACACTTTTTTAAGTGAAGGTTATTTTAGAGTCTAATCTCTTTTTCTAACCATTCAATATTTTTATTTACCCTTTTCCACCATAAATCTTCCCAAATATAATGTATAGCTAAGTGCTTGTATTTCCTAAATCTTTCAATGTATTTGAATAACTTTTCAACTGAAACAGGGGCAGTTGTATCTGTATCAAAAAATAATTTTGAATAAATTTTTTGCTCCCAAGGTGAGATATGATTAAAAAAATCCCAGTGATGAAAAACGTCAAATAACAAGTACCAAACCGTAGCTGGTCCTACTCCATAAATTTTTAATAATTCTTGTTGTTGAGTTTCTCTATCTTTTTTCCTAAGCTCTGTTTCGTTTATTAAACCTTTTGAAAAATATTCATCAAGTTTCTTTATCGATTTTGCTCTGTAACCAACCTTTAGATCCCGTAAATCTTGTTCACTTACGTTACTTAAATCTCCAACTGTCCAAAAAGACCATAAATTCTTTCCATCAAATTCAACATTAGTGCCATAATTTTCAAGCAAAACTTTAAACATCTGAACAGATCTTCGAACCGAAGCATTTTGCAAAACCATACCAACAATTAAATATTCATACAAACAACTAGGGTGTCCTGGTCTCATCCCTTTCCACTTTTGAATAATTTGTTTTAAAAAATCGTCATTTTTAAACGTATTATAAAAATCTGTTAAATCTAACTCAAAATTATAAAGATATTTTATTTCTGCAATTAATGATTCAACAAATTCATCTGACAATTTATTTTTTGCATATATTTCAATCTTAACTACAGGATTTTTAACAGTTCCACTATCTATAAATTTAATCCCAACAGGAGTGTTTTGCCAGTTCCACGATTGCCATTTTATTCCCTTTTCCCAATAGTTATCTCCGGTTGTAAAATGATCAGGTTTATGAAAAGTGGGATCAAACAAAAATGGGGTTAAAGGATTTACATCTATGCTGTTCTGTAAAATTAACTTAACTAGTTTTTTCATTCTATATCTTTTCTGGCCATGGATAAGGCATTAATTCTGAAATTGGAATTTGTTTTATCTGATTATCTTCTTCAATAATAATTACAACATCAATACCTGACCTTAAACTACTTTCATAAATAAGTTGTTTGCAAATGTGACAATTTGGACCAGTAATTGCAACAATATCTTTTTCGCCATGAATTGCAGCATGTGCAAGTGCCGTAGTCTCAGAGTGCATTGTTAGTGTTTGTGTGTCAGAACCATATTAAACTCCTGTGTAAGTATTTCCAGACTTTGTTAGTAAAGCAACTGCATAACCTTGATTTGCAATTGGATATGTTTTAGACATTGCCTCTTTTGCAAGTTTTAAAAGATTTTTACATTCTGCTTCGGTTAATTCATATTGAATTTTATTGTTTAATGTTTTTTCTGTCATAAATTTATATTAAAACAAATACTCTATTTTTCAAATGAGATTAGAAACTCCTTTAACATTAACCTAAGAGTAATTTTACCTTTAGTTGTTTTAAAATATCTTTCTCGTCTTTTAGCATCATCTATAGATAAATGTGCTTCATAATATATCAACTTAATTGGCAATCTCTTTGAAGTAGAAATATTTTTCCCTTGTTGGTGTTCTTTAATCCTTCTAACAATATCGTTTGTGTAACCAATATAAAACCTTCTATCTTTTAAAGAAACTAAGCAATAAGTATAGTAAAACTTCATGTTAGATTTGGCAGTAAACCACAAAAGGGGTATTACTGCATGTACCTCGTAAAGGCTTCAAGTCTTTCTGGCGTAAGCCATATACCACGCTGGATATTTGGCCTGCCATGAACCCAACGTGGTTCATGGTACCGCTAACGGGAGTCGAACCCGTGTTACAGGAATGAGAATCCTGCGTCCTAACCACTAGACGATGGCGGCTAGATTACAATAAATGATATTGTACACTATTACTATTAACTTTTTAATAAAACAGTGTTATATTAAAAATGTGACTAGAGGAAACAGCTTTAAAGCTTTACCAGTCTTTATAGCACTTATAATATTTAGTGTATTATCTATTACCGTTTTTCAATCCTACTCAATTGATAAAAATGAGACAAATGGACAAGTTATGGGACTAGAAAATATAAGTCCACCTTTTCCAGTTTTTCCAAATTCTAAAATATTAAGCCAAACTGAATCTGATAAAAGCAATAACTTTACTTTCCAATCTACCGCTAATTCTACCTCAATAAATCAATGGTATAAAACTGAACTTGTGAAAGAAGGATGGATGCCAACCACAAATCAATTTATTTATACTAAAGGAAATGAAAGATTAGAAATTAGTGTACTAGACAACAGTGACAAATCTACCTTAATTATTATTAACTATATTTATTAATAAAGATCTAGATTCCCAGGCAGGCTGGGAATGACGAGGGTAGGGGACAAGCACTATTATTCTTTAGTTCCAACCAAGTATGCGTTTGCCCAAGGGGTATAATTAGTCTTAAATAGTTCTTTGTAAATTATTTTACCATCCCTTTCAACAGTTCTTGAAAATTCTACATTAGCACCCCATGTTGCCCATTCAATCTGTTTGACTGTACCCTTTGGCAAAGTTGAATCATCCTGACGCACCTCATCTGGTGGTGGCGTAACTGAGGTTATAACTGGTTTTGTTATTGTAACTTTACGTCCATCACTTTTTCCATAAATGTTATATTTTAAATAAAATTCATCTGGTTTAGACTCAGACACTATTAACAAGTAATGCCCTGTATCATTTTTAAATTTTAAATCAACACTTGGAACATACACTGTTGCATCAAACCCTGGATCAGAATTTTGTTCGTAATAGGAAACTCTGTATGCATGTCCAGACCTACTAACTATTGGTAACCCCGCATCTAAAATCGCCCTAAAAAGGGTAGTACTTACCTGACAAAGCCCCCCTCCATCACCCAAAATTGTACGATTATTGTAAATAATATACCCCTCCTTGTATCCAGATGCTGCAGAAACCTCTCCTACTGTATCTACAAAAGAAAATATTTCACCCGGGGCAACCAAAATACCATTAACCCTGGTTGCTGCTAAATGAACATTAAAAACTCGATTTATAGCAGAATGAAAATATGTTGTCTCTCCACTTCCTACCAGCTCCTCTACTCCATAATCATTATTGCCCTTTTCAACTTCAGAGGTTTTAACAGGGATGTTAATTGTTGTAATTTCAGGATTAATCACTGCCTCTTCAAGTAATTTTGCAAATAAAATTTGATCAACCTCTACTCCATCACTTGCAGGTACAAACTCAGTAACTTTACCGTCTTCTACCTTAAATACCTCAACCTTTTTAGGATTGTTAACAAAATCTAAAATCTCCTTTATCAATACTTGGTCAAGATCAACCCTTGCAACATCTGAAAAAATAAATATCTCAAGTTTTTCTTTCTTAGTTGCGACCCACAATCTATCCTGGTAAGACATTTTAAAATCTCTATTAATAAATTCTGAAACTTGGTCAAAATTTAGTGCAAGTAAAGTAGCAGAAACTTCGGAGTTTACAACTTCTATATCTACTGTAACTTTTGAGTTAGAATTAAAATTATAATATTTACTTTCAATTGCACTATCAACTAAGTCTTTAGAAATAGTATAACCATTTTGATCTGGTACAATTACTAACTTTTGATTTTCGTCTAAAGAGTACTTAGCATTTACATAGGGAAAAGTAGCATTTTCCACTACGTTATTAATAAACTGATCGTATTTTTCACTATCAATATTATAAACTGGTTTAAGATGATACCCACCAGCTAAAGATAAAAATTTTATTTTGAAACTTGTTAAAATATTCTTTTCTCTACCTAATAAAAATAGCTCTGTTTCAACAGCATCCGAATTAAATTTGTAACCAATATCACTAGCCTCTACTAAATAAGTATTGTCTCCAACCTCTAAATTCCATTTGGTTTTTGAAACTTTATCAATACTCTGTAACTTTTCCTCCACCTCAACTTTATTTAATCCAGAAAAAGAAATATTACCTACATATAACCCAGGTAACGTACGATTATAAAATGCTAAATGATACAAAGAGAAAGCTACTAAAATAATTTCTAAAATTAAAAGC
>JAQBTZ010000018.1 GCA_027624675.1 bacterium | reverse complement strand
TTATTACAAAGTTACTAGATAAAGATAAGGTGATAAAGAGTGATATAATTTTCAGACTTTATTTAAAATTAAACAAGTTGGACGTAAAAGTTCAGGCAGGAGAATATGATATCCCCCCTCATGTTAATGTTGAGGAGCTTGCAGAGATTTTACAAAAAGGGGTTTTTGATCGAAAGATAACCTTTTTAGAGGGTGAAAGAGTCGAGCAGTATGCGCTTAGAGCTGCAGAGGTAATTGCAACTGACAAAGCTGGAAAACAAATATTTATCAATGACTTTTTAGAGATTGCTAAATCTAAAGAGGGTTATTTATTTCCTGATACATATAGCTATAACACTGAAACTACCCCGCAAGGATTAATCGATTGGATGACTGCAAGGTTTGAAGAGATTATTACTCCTGTTCTAAATACCAATAATCTTAATTTAACATCTGAAGAAGTAATAATTTTGGCATCTATTGTAGAAAGAGAAGGCAGAAGTTCTACTGACAGGCCTGTTATCGCTGGTATTTTAATTAATAGGTTAAACCAAGATACTCCACTGTATGTTGATGCAACTACGCAGTATCAGATTGATAATGACAAATTAAGATCTTTGCCTTTAGAATCTGTAAATTTCTGGAAAACTGAAATTACACAGGACTATTTAGAATCGGAATCACTTTTTAATACAAGGAAAATATTTGGGTTACCTCCTACCCCAATTTGTAACCCGAGTTTACAGTCAGTAGAGGCAGTAATTAACTATCAAAAAACAGGTTATTACTACTATATACACGATAAAAATGGGGAGGTACACTACGCGGAAACACTTGACGAACACAATGCAAATGTGTCAAAATACTTAGGTTATAATTAAATATTTAAGTTTTTGTATTTAAATTGAAAAAAAGGTTCTTGACTAAGCGCCCGCGATGGCGTATTCTTTCGTTTTGTATCTAAATTTCTGCCAAACTATTGCAATCACAGTATTTAAGCACAGGCATCATTTTTTTTGCTAAAAAAGAAATCAGATGTAATTTATAAAACCACATTAATATGCAAAACAGAGTCAATTTCTCTAAAAAGATTAATTTTGAATTTCCTCTCCCTAATTTGTCATTTATTCAACAAGACTCATTTAAATGGTTCTTAGAAAACGCAGTTGATGCAGTAATAAAAGAAATTTTTCCAGTAGAAGATACCACAGGTCGAAACTGGGAGCTAACATTTAAAAATCCAAGATACGAAAAACCAAATAAGACTATCGAAGGAGCGGAAAGAACAGGCTCAACATATGATATGCCTTGGTATTTAGATGTTGAAATAAGAGATAAAGTTACTAAAGAAATTAATACTGCAGAAATTTACATGGGTGATATCCCGATGATGACTAACCGAGGCACTTTTATTATTAATGGTTCGGAAAGAGTTGTTGTAAACCAATTAACAAGAGCAGAAGGTGTATTTTTTACAAAAGATTCTCATCCAACAACAGGTCAGACTTTAGGAGGAGCAAAAGTTCTTCCTAAAAACGGTGCTTGGCTTGAGATTGAAACATCAAGAAATGGTGTTATTACAGTTAAGATAGACAGAAGAAGAAAGATTACTATTACTACATTACTTAGAGTATTTGGTCTTTTAGATAACGAATCTATTAAACATGCATTTAAAGATGTTGAGACAGGCGAGACAAAATATATAGAGCAAACATTACTTAAAGATCCATCAGAATCATTAAATGAGGCATATCTTGAGATTTATAAAAAGGTAAGACCAGGTGAACCAGCAGTTTTAGAGACAGCTAAGGCCTTGATAGACAATATGTTTTTTAATAACAGAAGATATAATCTTGGTAAAGTTGGAAGATTTAAACTTAATCAAAAATTTGGCTTAAATATTCCTAATGACGAAGAACATCAGGTTTTATTTATTGAAGATTTAATTGAGATTGTTAAGGGTGTTATTGAGGTTAATAACGAGAACAGAATTGCAGATGACGTAGACCATTTAGGAAATAGAAGAGTAAGATCAGTTGGAGAGTTACTTCAGGCACAGATCAGAATTGGGTTTTTGCAGATGGAAAGAAATATCAGAGAAAGAATGAGTTTACAACCAAGAGAAGAGTTAGCAGAACCAACAGTTTTAATATCAACAAGACCAGTAATGGCAAGGATTCAAAGTTTCTTTGCATCCAGTCAGCTTTCACAGTACCAGGATCAAAGTAACCCACTTTCAGGGCTTGATCACTTACGAAGACTTACAGTTACAGGGCCGGGTGGACTTTCAAAAGAAAGAGCCAGCTTTTCCGTTCGCGATGCTCACTATTCTCAATATGGAAAACTTTGTCCAATTAGAACTCCAGAAGGTCCTAATGTTGGTTTGACAACATACCTTTCACTATATACTAGACCAAACGAGTTTGGATTTTTGGAAACACCTTACAGAAAAGTTGAGAATAAAAATGGAAAACTACGAGTAACTGATGAGATTGTTTACCTAGCAGCATATGATGAAGATGATAAATATATAACAGACACCTCACCAAATCTTGATAGTAAAGGGTATATTATGGATGAAAGAATACCACTTAGACACGAGGGTAATTTTTTCATTGGCGATTCTAAAAATTTACAATATATGGATGTTGTTGCTCAGCAGGTAGTTGGATTATCAGCTGCAACTAACCCATTTGTTGCACACGATGACCCAAACAGAGCACTTGTTGCAGCTAACCAGTCCAACCAAGCGGTACCTTTAGTTAGAACTTCAGCGCCAATTGTTGGAACAGGTATAGAAAGAATTGCAGCAGAAAATGCTGGAGCAATATTAATGTCAGAAGAAAAAGGTGTTGTAACAGAAGTAAATGCAAGTAGTGTTGTTGTAACAGATGAAAAAGGTAAGGATAAAACATATAGCTTAACAAAATTTAAACAAAGTAACATGAATATGTGCTATAACCAGTCACCAACTGTAATGGTTGGAGATAAAGTTAAAGTTGGAAGTTCTTTAGCAGAAGGTCCTTCTGTTCAAGATGGAGAGCTAGCACTTGGAACAAATTTACGTGTTGCATATATGACATGGTATGGATTTGGATACGAAGATGCAATTGTCTTATCAGACAGAGTTGTAAAAGATGACCTATTAACATCTATCCATATTACCGATCATACTGTACAAATTTTAGAAACTAAACTAGGACCAGAAGAGGTAACTCGTGATATTCCTAACGTTTCAGAAGAGGCTTTACGAAATCTTGATGAAAACGGCGTAGTTACAGTTGGTTCTAAGGTTAAATCAAGTGATATTTTGGTAGGTAAAGTTGCACCAAAAGGTGAAACAGAAATGTCAGCAGAAGAAAGATTACTGCGAGCTATATTTGGTGAAAAGGCAAAAGATGTAAGAGATAACTCGTTAGTATTACCTAACGGAGAGTATGGAACAGTTATTGATATTAATATATTAGATGCAGACAACCAAGATTTAGGTACAGGAGTGTTAAAAGAGATTACAGTTTATGTTGCACAACAAAGAAAGATAATGGTAGGAGATAAGCTAGCAGGTCGACATGGAAACAAAGGTGTTATTTCAAAGATAGTACCTTCTGAGGATATGCCACATACAGAGGATGGAATACCAGTTGATATTATATTATCCCCAGCGTCTGTTATCTCTCGTATGAACGTAGGTCAGTTGTTAGAGGCTCACCTTGGTATGGCAGGATATAAATCTGGTAAGAAATATGCAATCCCAGCATTTGAAAAATTTAATATTAAAGACTTAGAAGATGAACTTGAAAGTACAGGAATGACACCAAGTGGTAAAGTTAAACTAATTGACGGTAGAACAGGTCAATATTTTGATCAAGATGTTGTAGTTGGTTATACATATATCCTTAAACTACATCACCTTGCAGAAGATAAAATGCATGCAAGATCAACAGGACCATACTCATTAATTACTCAACAGCCATTGGGTGGAAAAGCTCAGTTTGGTGGACAGAGATTTGGAGAGATGGAAGTTTGGGCATTAGAAGCACACGGCGTACCTGCAATTTTGCAGGAAATGTTAACTATTAAGTCAGATGATTTAGTTGGAAGAACTCAGTCCTACAGAGCAATATTGCAAGGTGAGGATATTCCAAGTCCAAGTATTCCAGAATCATTTAAGTTGTTAGTTAGAGAGCTTAATGGATTATGCTTAAAGATTGAACCACTAGGAATGAAAACAGAAGAAACAATTAAAGAAGATATTACTAGTACAGAAGATATTAAGGAGGACAAATAATGGAAAATTTAGGTAAACTAAGAGATTTTAATAAACTACAAATTAGCATTGCTAGTCCCGAGGATGTTGAAAACTGGTCATATGGAAAAATTCTAAAGCCTGAGACTATTAACTATAGAACTTTCAAACCAGAAAGAGATGGTTTAATGGATGAAAGAATTTTTGGACCGGTTAAAGATTATGAGTGTGCTTGCGGAAAACATAAAGGAGCAAGATATCGAGGAGTAATATGTGATAAGTGTGGTGTTGAGGTTACTCATTCTAAAGTTAGAAGAGAGAGAATGGGGCATATAGATTTAGCAGCATCCGTTGCACATGTTTGGTTTTTTAGAGGTATTCCATCAAAAATGGCTATATTGCTAGATATGTCTCCAAGAAATTTAGAGGCAGTTATTTATTTTAGCTCTTTTATAGTTATTAATGTTGATAATGAGAAAAAGGCAAAAGCAATCTCAGAAATTAGTGAAACAATAGAAAAAACAAAGGTAGATACAGCAAGTGACTTAGGGTTACAGATTTCTGAGATCTTAAAAAGTGCAGAAGAGCAAACAAAATTAATCGAAGAAACAGATGAGAAAAAGAAAGAAAAAGCTATTGCAAAAATAGAAAAATCAAGTAATAAAGAGATAGCAAAGGCAAGAGAAGTATCGTTTGATTCAGAACAAGACAAAATAAAAGAATTGCAAAAAGATGTTAAAAAAGTAGAGCAGGTAAAAAAGTTTACCATAATGTCTGATAACGAATACATTCAACTTGAAGATTATTTAGAACAATTTGCAGAAGTTAGCATTGGTGCAGAGGCAATAGAAAAAATTCTTTCAGCAATCGATATTCCTGCAATGATAGACAAATTAAGAGAAGATTTAACAACAGCAAAGGGAATGAAGATTAAGAAAATTACTAAAAGATTAAGCATTGTTGAAGGAATTAGAAGATCAAAAGTAAAACCAGAATGGATGATATTAAAGCAATTGCCAGTTATACCTCCAGACCTTAGACCTATGGTACAGTTAGAAGGTGGAAGATTTGCAACATCAGACCTTAACGATTTATACAGAAGAGTAATCAACAGAAATAACAGATTAAGAAAGCTATTAGACCTAGGTGCACCTGAAATAATTGTTAGAAATGAAAAAAGGATGTTACAAGAGGCAGTTGACTCTTTACTAGATTCTTCAAGATCAAGAAGACAAAGAACAACAAGAGGAAGAAAAGAGCTAAGATCGTTAGCAGATATGTTAAAAGGAAAGCAAGGACGATTTAGAGCAAACTTACTCGGAAAAAGAGTCGATTACTCAGGAAGGTCAGTAATTGTTGTTGGACCAGATTTAAAATTAAATGAATGCGGATTACCTAGAGAAATGGCATTAGAGCTATTTAAACCTTTCGTATTAAAACAAATTTTATCAAGAGGGCTTGCACCAAACGTTAAAACAGCTAAGTTTATGCTTGATGAAAGAAATGACGAAGTTTACGACATACTTGAAGATGTAGTTAAAGGACGACCGGTCTTGTTAAACCGAGCTCCAACATTGCACAAGCTTGGTATTCAAGCATTTATCCCAAGATTAATAGATGGAAATGCTATTCAGTTACATCCATGTGCATGTCCTGGTTATAACGCTGACTTTGATGGTGACCAGATGGCTGTTCATATTCCATTATCTAAAGCTGCTGTAACAGAAGCTTTAGAAGTTATGATATCTACTAAGAATATTCGAAAGCCTTCAACAGGAGTTCCTATAGCAATTCCAGATAGAGAGATGTTACTTGGACTATATTACTTAACAAGTATCGAAGAAAAGGTTGCAAAATCTGAACTAAAATTTTCAAGTCCAGAAGACGCTTACTACTCTTTCTTACAAGAAAGAGTAAGTCTAAGACAACCAGTTGATATTAAAATAAAAGGCGAATATATAGAAACAACAGTTGGAAGATGTATCTTTAATCAGGTATTACCTAAAAGTTTGGGATTCTTTAACGAGCCAGCAAATAAAAAGAATGATGCAGCAAGACAACTAATTGAAAAAACAATTCAGACGGACGGGGAAGATGTAGCAGTTAAATTAATTGATGATCTTAAAACACTTGGGTTTAGATATGCCACATTTAGTGGAACAAGTATGTCGATTGCAGATGTAATAATGCCTAAAGGTCGAGATACTGTACTTGCAGAAGCAGACAATAAGGTGAAACAAATAGATCAAAACTTTCAGATGGGTCTTATTACTAATGCAGAAAAGGCAAGATTATCACAGACTGTGTGGATCGAGGCAACAAATGAATTATCAGATTTAGTATGGAGCGAGCTTGGAAAAGAAAATTCTATCCGAACACTTGTCGAATCAGGAGCTAGAGGAAACATTGACCAGGTTAAACAGATGGGTGGAATGATTGGACTAAAGGCTGACCCAACAGGAAAAATTGTCGATTTACCACTTAAAGGAAACTACAAAATTGGACTTTCTACTTTCGAGTATTTTAACTCTGCAAGAGGAGCTAGAAAAGGGTTTGCAGATGGAGCTTTAAGAACAGCAGATGCAGGATATTTAACTCGAAGATTAGTAGATGTTTCACAAGATGTAATTGTCAGAACAGTAGATTGTGGTACAAAGGTTGGTATAACAGTTAGACGAGAAGATGAGGTTTTACTTGCATCAATTAAAGACAGATTAAAGGGCAGGATTTCTGTTAAAGATGTAAAAGTTGGAAAAGAAATTTTGGTTAAAGCAGGTGACATAATGACAGAGGATATTGCAATACAGATAGAGAAAAGTGGAGTTACAGAGGTTGAGGTAAGATCACCAATGACATGTATAACAAATTACGGAATCTGTGCAAAATGTTATGGAACAGACCTGAACCATGGTCAGCTAGTAGCATTAGGAACACCAGTTGGGGTTATAGCAGCTCAATCAATTGGAGAGCCAGGAACACAGCTAACAATGAGAACAAGACACACAGGAGGTATTGTTACTACAAACGACATTACGCAAGGGTTACCAAGAGTTGAAGAGGTATTTGAAGCAAGATCACCAAGGTCAAGTGCAATAATGGCAGAGTATGCAGGAAAAGTAAGTGTCAAAATTGATACAAAAACTGAAGAGCGTATTATTACGCTACAACCTACGGATGATGATATAGAGCCAATCAAGTATTCTGTTGATCCAGTTGCGGAGATAAAGGTGTCTGATAAAGATTTAGTAACTGCAGGGCAACCTTTAACCGAGGGATATTTAGATCTACAAGATCTTATGGTCACTGTAGGAGTTAAAGAAACACAGAGATACATTGTAAACCAGATTCAAAAGGTATATTCTTCTCAGGGTGTATCACTTAGTGATAAGCATATTGAAGTAATTGTTAAGCAAATGTTTAACTACTTAATAATCGAAGAAACAGGAGATACAGATTTCTTACCAGGCGAATTAGTTTCAAGATCAGTTTTCTCAGATGAAAATAAAAAAGTATTAGCTCAGGGTGGTGACCCAGCAACAGGACAGGTAACGCTACTAGGTGTAACAAGATCATCTCTTGCAACAGAAAGCTGGTTATCAGCAGCATCCTTTATGGAAACAAGTAGGGTATTAACCGAGGCCGCAACTGAGGGAAAAATTGATCCATTGATAGGACTTAAGGAAAATGTTATCATTGGGCGCATGATTCCAGTTGGAGTTAGGGCAAGAATAGAAGAGCAAAAAGAAGTATAAAATTAGATTAAATTTGTGCCAACAATAAACCAGTTAGTTAAAAGCGGAAGAAAAGTAAAAAGAGTTTCGAAAACAAATACAGCAGCTTTAGCAGAGTTTTATTCTCCTGCAAAGAAAAAGATTGTACCTCAGATCTCACCTTTCAAAAGAGGAGTCTGTTTGTTAGTAAAAACTACAACACCTAGAAAGCCAAACTCAGCACTTAGAAAAGTAGCTAGGGTAAGACTATCTAATGGTAGAGAGGTAACAGCATACATACCAGGCGAAGGGCATAATCTACAAGAGCACTCAGTTGTATTAGTTCGAGGTGGAAGAGTTACTGACTTACCAGGTGTAAAATATACAATCGTTCGCGGAAATTTAGATTTACAAGGTGTTGAAGGTAGAAAACAAGGAAGATCTCAATATGGTACTAAGAAAAATATAGGAGGAAAATAAAAACATGAGTAGAGGAGCTAAGATACGAAAAAAACCAATAGAAACTGATGCAATATATAAATCAAGAGTTGTAACCAGAACAATAAATAAAGTTATGTTACATGGAAAGAAAAGCATAGCAAGATCTGTTGTATACAGTGTTATAGAAAACTTAACAACCCCAGAAAACGAAGGAGTTAAACTTTTCGAAGATGCAATTCGAAATATAATGCCAAAAGTAGAGGTAAGGTCACGTAGGGTTGGAGGTTCAAACTACCAAGTTCCAGTTCCATTAAAACACGACAGATCAGAATCACTAGCAGTAAGGTGGTTAGTTGATGCAGCAAGATCAAAAAAAGGAATGGATATGAACAAAGCACTACTTACCGAGGTACAAGCAGCAATACTTAACGAGGGTGATGCAGTTCGAAAGAAAGACACCGTGCAGAAAATGGCAGATGCTAACAAAGCCTTTGCGCATTTTAAGTGGTAAAATCTAAGAATAAAAAAATATGTTTAAAACTAAATTTTCTAGAACTTTAACTATTAATATTGTGTTTGTTTTTAGTTTCAATATATAATGTTATTCTTGCTTTTTTTGGTTGTAATCTTATATATACTTCCAATATACCTAAATATATTGGTTGTGATGAGAAGGGTAGTTTTATTAGTTCGATTATTTGTGTTATCTTAATTTTATTTGTTAATTTTACTTCGATTAGGAATAGTAAAGGTAAGCAAGAATACTTTATTAATTCATCTCCGCAAATAATACTGTTAATTATATTATATCTAAGTTTAAAAGGTTGGAATTATTAGTTAAATCTTTTCTTGTTTCTT